>JBFFOS010000060.1:0-16512 GCA_041574375.1 Woeseiaceae bacterium | reverse complement strand
ACGGCGTGCATCCACACGACGGACTCCTGCATCCAGATGAGGCCGGCGTCGAACACATAACGCATGATTACAACGATGAAAGTGACGATGACCATGAACAGCGTTAGCCACGCTGCTGCCTTGCCGGTTATGGAGCTGATGCGATCAAGCAGGCTTTCAGTCTGGTCGGCGCGCAATGCTCACGTACGCCAGAAGGTGGGTGTAATGAGAACGAGCAACGTGAAAATTTCGAGACGGCCGAGAAGCATCCCGATAACCGAAATCCATTTGCCGGCGTCGGTGACATTCATGAATCCCGAGGCAACATCGCCCAGTCCCGGACCCAGGTTATTCAGTGTCGCGGCGACGGCAGAGAAGGCGGTAACCTGGTCAAGCCCCGTGGCCATCATCAACAGCAGCATGACGCCAAAAACGATGATGTAGACAGAGAAAAAGCCCCACACCGCCTCCACAACGCGAGACGAAACGGCCTTGCTACCGAGCTTGACGGGAATCTCGGCGCTCGGATGAACGAGGCGCGCGATTTCACGCACGCCCTGTTTGTAGACGAGCAGCCAGCGAATGACCTTGATGCCACCGGCGGTCGAGCCCGCCGAGCCACCAACAAAGCTGGCGAAGATTAACAGGACCGGCAGAGCGGCGGGCCACATCGCAAAATTCTCGGTAGTGAAGCCGGTCGTCGTGGCAATAGAAACCGACTGGAACAGGCCATCGAGGAAGGTATCCAGGGGGTCCACAAACCCGCGGTAGAAAAACAACGAGGCAATAACTACGGCGGACAGCCCCATCAGGATGACGCTATAGGCCCTGAACTCCTGGTCCTGGAAGTAATGCTTGATCGAAACGTAACGCCAGGCGAAGAAGTGCAGGGAAAAGTTTATGCCGGCGAGAAACATGAAAATCACGGCGACCAGGTCAACGGACGCGCTGTCGAAGTAAGCGATACTCGTGTCGTGGGTCGAGAAGCCGCCGATAGCAACCGTTGAAAAGGCATGGCAGATCGCGTCAAACACGCCCATTCCGGCCAGGAAGTACCCGAGTGCGCAGGCAATCGTAAAAACCAGGTAGACATACCAAAGTGCCTTGGCGGTTTCCGTGATGCGCGGTGTGAGCTTCGTATCCTTGACCGGTCCGGGCGTTTCGGCGCGATAGAGCTGCATGCCGCCAACACCAAGCATCGGCAGGACAGCCACGGCCAGAACGATGATGCCCATGCCGCCCAACCACTGGAGCTGTTGCCGGTAATAGAGGATTGACGCAGGCAGGCTGTCGAGGCCCGTCAGCACTGTAGCCCCGGTTGTCGTCAGTCCCGACATCGATTCGAAGACGGCATCGGTGAACGATAGCGACAACGGATCGGCAAAATACAATGGCGCGGCTCCGAACGTACCCAACACCGTCCAGAAAGAGGCAACGACGAGGAAGCCGTCTCGCAGACGCAGGTCTTTCTTCGAACGATTTACGGGCAGCCAGCAAAGGAAGCCCGCAGCAAGCGTCAGGCCAAACCCCTCAACGAATGGCAGCCAGTTCTGGTCGTCGAAGAGCAGGCTGACGACAATCGGCGGCAGCATCGTGAAGCTGAACATCATCAGCAACAGGCCAAGGATGCGTTGTACGACAGTCCAGTTCATCTACACAAAAGAAACGCCAACCTGGAACAGGCCTTCGAGCTTCTCGATCTTGCGCCGATCGGTCATGAACAGGATCACGTGGTCGTCGGCCTCGATGGTCGTATCGTGATGTGCGATGAGGACCCGGTTGTCGCGAACGATTGCGACGATGGCCGTACCGGTCGGCAGCTCGATTTCCTCGATCGTCCGGCCGACAACCTTCGAATTATCCTCGTTGCCATGCGCGATTGCCTCCATGGCTTCGGCCGCACCGCGGCGCAGAGAGTGGACCTTCACGACGTCCCCGCGCCTGACATGAGCAAGCAGTGAGCCGATCGTAACCTGCTGTGGTGAGATAGCGATGTCGATGGTGCCGGCCTCGACGAGATCAACATACGAGGCACGATTGATCAGCGCCATCGCTTTGTGGGCGCCGAGGCGTTTTGCCAGCATCGAGCTGAGGATGTTTGCCTCCTCTGAGTTGGTTAGTGCGCAAAAGACATCGACGTTGTCGATGTTTTCTTCAAGCAGCAACTCTTCATCGGCCGCATCACCAACGAGCACGATAGCCTTGTTGAGTTGTTCGGAAATGACGCGGGCGCGCGTTGGATCGCGCTCGATAATCTTGACCTGGTTGGTCTGCTCGAGAGCGAGTGCCAGTCGTACGCCGATGTTGCCACCACCGGCGATAACAACCCGGCGCACGGGATCTTCGAGGCGCCGCATCTCGCTCATGAAGACGCGAATGTCCTTGCGGTCGGCGATGAAGAAGACCTCGTCGCCCTCCTGGATGACCGTGTCGCCGTCGGGCAGCATCGCGTTGCCCTGACGGTAGATGGCCGCGATTCGCGCCTCGGTATTGGGAATATGATCTTTGAGCGTGGCGATACGCTGGCCGACGAGCAGACCATCGCGGTCCGCCTTGACGCCGACGAGGCGAACGCGGCCGTCCGCGAAATCGAGTACCTGGGTCGAACCGGGGTAGAGAATGAGTTGCTCGACGAACGTGCAGACAAGCTGCTCAGGGCTGATGCGCACATCGATCGGAATGGCGTCCTGGGTAAACAGCTTGTGAGCATTCATATACTCGGCTGAGCGAATACGGGCGATCTTGGTTGGTGTCCGAAACTGCGTGTACGCAACCTGGCACGCGACCATGTTGGTCTCATCGGAATCGGTCAGCGACACGACGATGTCCGCGTCACTGGCGCCGGCCCTTTCGAGTACTTCCGGATGCGCCGCATGGCCCACAACAGTCCGAATATCGAGACGATCCTGAAGCTCGCGAAGCACTTCGGGTTGCGTGTCGACGACAGTGACTTCATTGGCTTCCTCGCGCGACAGGTGATACGCCGCGGATGAACCAACCTGACCTGCGCCGAGAATGAGTATTTTCATTTTTTTTCTTGACGTGCCTTATGGGCGCTGCAAACAGTGCTGCGTCAGGTTGCCTAGTTTACATCAAGTCGAGATTGGCATAACTCAGAACGAGCCATTTTGTGCCGGCGCTTTCGAAATTGACTTCGACGCGAGCATGAGCACCCTGGCCCTCGCAGTTGAGTATGACACCATCGCCGAACTTCTTGTGATGCACGCGCTGGCCAAGACGAATACCGAGCTCGCCGCCAGGCGTCGTCGAAGTCTGCCGGCGGCGCGGCGTACGGCCCGAGTGAACCGGGCGAGAGACCTGAACGCGCGGCCGTACTTCCTCGATATGCTCATCAGGTATTTCGGCAATAAAGCGCGATGGCTGGGAGAAATTATCCATGCCGTGCAAGCGTCGCTGTTCCGCGTGGGTGACATAAAGCGTCTGCTTGGCGCGTGTTATTCCCACGTAGCAAAGACGACGCTCTTCTTCCAACCCATTAGGGTCGGCAATCGAGCGCTGATGCGGGAACAGGCCGTCCTCCATGCCGCACAGGAATACCAGCGGAAACTCGAGGCCCTTGGCCGAGTGCATGGTCATCAGCTGCACGCAGTCTTCCCAGGCATCCGCCTGCCCTTCGCCCGCCTCAAGAGCGGCATGGGACAGGAACTCATCGAGGGGCGACATCTCTTCGGCCGGGTCGGGCTCGAAACTCCTGGCGGCGCTGACGAGTTCGAGCAGGTTCTCGACACGCGTTTCGCCTTTCTCGCCCTTGTCCTTTTTGAAGAAATCGACAAGGCCGCTCTGGTAGATAACGTGGTCTACCTGGTCATGGAGATCGAGCCCCCGGGTTTCCCGCGCCAGGCGTTCGATCAGAGACATGAAAGCGTTGACCGCATTCGCCGCGCGGCCGTTGAGGTCGTCGCTGGCGATTGCCCCGGCCGCGCGCCAGAGTGAGCAGGCGTTGGCCCGCGCATAAGAACGCATAAGTTCGACCGTGCGTGCACCGATCCCGCGCGTCGGCTTGTTGACGATTCGCTCGAAAGAGCTGTCGTCGTCCCGATTCGCAATCAGGCGCAGGTAGGCAAGCGCGTCCTTGATTTCCATGCGCTCGAAAAATCGCAGGCCGCCGTAAACACGGTACGGAATGCCGGCATTGATAAGGCCTTCCTCGAGCACCCGGGATTGCGCATTCGATCGATACAGGATAGCCGAGTCCGCGCGCAGGTTGCCCTGATCGATCCAGTCGCGCAGGCGGCCGATAACAAAATCCGCTTCGTCACGTTCGTTGTACGCCGAGTAAACCCTGATGGCTTCGCCTTCGGCGCCGTCGGTCCAGAGGTTTTTGCCGAGCCGCGACGCATTGTTTGCTATGACGGCATTGGCTGCATTCAGGATGGTTGCCGTCGAGCGGTAGTTCTGCTCGAGCTTTACGACCAGGGTTCCCGGAAAATCCTTCTGGAAACGGTGAATGTGCTCGACGCGTGCGCCACGCCAGCGATAAATCGACTGGTCATCATCGCCGACCGCGAACGGCACGCCGTCGCTGCCGGCGAGCAGCCGCAGCCATGCGTACTGGATCGCGTTCGTATCCTGGAACTCGTCTACCAGCAGATGCTGGAAGCGACGCCGGTAATGCGACAGCAGCGCTTCGTTATCCCGCAACAGTTCATGCGCCCGCAGAAGGAGCTCGGCAAAGTCGACGAGGCCGCCACGCTGACAGACTTCCTCGTATGACTGGTACAGCGAAATCATCTGCCGGCGGTTCGGGTCGCCTTCATCATCAAGATGCTGCGGGCGCAGACCCTCGTCTTTCTGTGCATTGATAAACCACTGAATTTCCTTCGGGACCCAGCGGCTGTCATCGACCTCCAGGTTCTTGAACAGGCGCTTGATCAGGCGCAACTGGTCGTCTGAGTCGATGATCTGAAAGTTCTGCGGCAGTCCCGCCTCGCGCCAGTGGCGACGCAGCATGCGATGCGCCAGCCCATGGAATGTGCCGATCCACAGATGCTGTACCGGTACGTTCAGCAGAGCCTCGATTCGATGCCGCATCTCGGCGGCGGCCTTGTTCGTGAACGTCACGGCCAGCAGGCTATGGGGTGAGACGCCGTCGACGTCGATTAACCAGGCGGCCCGATGAACGAGCACGCGGGTCTTGCCGCTACCGGCGCCAGCAATGACCAGGGTCGGTTTTGCCGGTGCGGTTACGGCCTGACGCTGTGCGTCGTTGAGATCTTCTAGGATGGGTGTGACGTCCATCTGGAACAAATAATCGGGGCAGACCTGGTCGGGGAAAGCGCGAGAGTTTAGCAGTATTACTGCGTCCAACCGAGATAATAATCAGCCAGAAAAGCGCGGCGTCATTGTTCCCAGCGGATCCCCAGGGAGTACAGGGTGCGGTCGTACTGGATGCGGATGTCGTTCGATACCGTTTGCCGATAGCGGGCTTCGCCCACGAGACTGAGATGGCGCGTCATGCGAAAGGCGGCGAGTACGTTGGCATCAACCGATTCCTGTGTCTTGGGGCCGGCAGCCGGATAATGAAACGCAAACGCATTGGGATAGTCGTAAAGCCGGTATACGCCGCGCGCCTCGAAATCGAAGCGCTCGCCCGGCCGCCAGTGGAACTCGAAGCCGAAATTGTCTCGCGTGTAGTCGTTGTAGCCGACGTACTGGTCGGTACGCTGCGTGCGACCGACATCGAATCCGAACCACATGCTGTCTGTTATGCGTTGCCGCGCCCGCAGTGTAAGCGCAGCGTAGTCATAACGGATACTCGGGTTCCCTATGCGTTGTCGTCCGTCGAGATCATGAGATGGCCGGTCGCCAAAACGACGGCTGTAATAGTCAGCCGTGATACGCAGCAGCGATGTCCGGGTGAACTTGTACTGGCCATAAGCGCTGAACAGGAAGTACTCGTGGTCGTATTCGGGCAGTACCTCGGTTTCTTCGTAATTCCAGAGCTGGCCCTTGATCTTCAGTCCAAACGAAATATTCTCGTGCGACTGGCGAAGCGACAGCTCCGGACCAAAGCGCAGGTAGTTCATGCGATCGTCCACAGTGACGCCGTCGACTTCACGCGGACCGCCGTCATCCGGGTCGTAGTAAACCTCATCATGTTGCGCGATCTTGAAGGCGCTGTGGACTCGCCGTTCGCGAGAACCCTCCCTGCGCGAGTACTCGCTGCCGAAGCTCACTTCGTGCAGGTACTCGTCGGCGTTTTCCAGGTCCGTATCCTGGTAGTAGCGGCCCGCGAGCCGGTAGGCGCCGTAGAAGCCCTCGAATGGCAAGCTGTTGACAATGTATTTCGCCGACATTTTTACGGGCATGTAGGCGCCGCTTTGTACGAGGGGCGTTACGACGGGCTGGGTCGGGTCGGAATAATCGATATAGGGCTGGTCGGGTGATCGAAATGCGTTGTCGTCATGACCGAAACCAACGAATGCCCTGAGTTCGAGGCTGGTGAATTCGCGACCTTTCTTGCGTTCGGCTACACGTACCTCATATTCGTCAGGCTTCTCGCGTGCCTTGCGGATTCGCGAGATGGCAACAACCGCGTATTTCTGTAGTTTCTCGTCGACGTTTTGATCGCGCGCCAGCCGAAACCACCGCAGAGCTTCATCGACGTCGCCGAGGGCATACGCATTCAGTCCCAGGTTGTAGTGGGCCGCAACGCGCAGCGTCTGCTCTTCCGCGGCCTCGAGTAGTGCATCGCGCGCGCGAATGTGCTGACCGGCACGGTAATGGGCTATGCCGGTGTTGTAGTGCAGCAGGGGTGTGTTCATGCCCTCTTCGCCGGCCTGGCGGTAACGCAGCAGGGCGGCCCAGTACAGGTCTTCGCGGAACAGGCGGTTGCCGTCCGCGAAATATTGTTCAGCCGTCATCGCGCGTGCAGATTCCGTCGGCGCGATTGCGCCAACGGCGGCCAGCAGGGCGATGAGCACGGTAATCAAGAAGCGGTTTTGCATGAATTGACGGGCTGAGCGTTATGTCAGATGCAGAGCATATCGGTATTTACAACGTCGAAACTATGACGTGGCGCAAGAAAAACCCCCCGCGCAGGGTCTGAACGGGGGGTTCCTGTATTTTTGGCGATTGGCAAGGATCAGGCGTCATCATCGGAAGGGTCGTCCTCTTCGTCGTCGTCGTCATCCTCATCGTCGAAATCGTCGTCGTCTACGTCATCGCCGTCTTCGAAGTCGTCTTCTTCCTCAAATTCTTCTTCTTCGTTTTCCTCGTCGCCCTCGAACTCGTCCTCGAACCCGTCCTCGGATTCGTCCTCAAACGCTTCCTCGGACTCGTCTTCTACGTCGGATTCGTCCTCGTCGTAGTCCTCATCTACTTCGTCCTCGTACTCCCAGTCTTCATCCTCGACATCATCGTCGTCAGGACCCTCCATCTCCGCGATGGCCTCGTCCAGGTCGCTGACATCATCGAGAACGATCAATGTGACGTCGAGATCGTCCAGAGCGTCGTCGGCACGCGTCGTCGCAGGTACGAACGCCAGTAGCGTCAACACAAGCACGGCAAACAAGAGGTTCAGTCGTTTCATGGCTTACTCCGTTAGCTCACGTCTACGCGCAACCGGAAAGTACGGTTGCGATTGTTATGTTCCAGGCGCGCGAGCACCTCGCCGCCGGCAGGCGTCAAAGCAACGAGTTCGAGCGGCAGCAGGTTCTTGCCTTCGACGAGGCTTGTTTGCCAGGCAATTTCACGCCGCCCCGGAAACCCTGCAAGCTCGATTCCTTCGGGCAGGGTAACGGTCAGCGTAGCCGAATCGAGCGCCGCGGCCGATGCGAACACGAGGTTGACGGTGCGCGGTTCCTCGAGCGTCATGGCAATTCCCGGAATGCTGGCATCGTGTGTGGGCAGGTTGGGTGCCGTCAGGAAGAGACCGCCAATCAGCCACAGTACAAGGCCGGCGGCAACCGCCGAGCCGAACCCGGTAATAAGCCACCGATTGCGCTGGCGGCGCGACCCTTCGTGAGTGGCCCGGATCAGGGCCTGATCGTAAAAGCCCGCGGTCGCCTCTGGCATCGGGTAGTCCTTTAGCAGCTCGAGGAGTTCCTGCTCCTGCCTGTCCGTATTGCTTGTATGCATTATCTTGTCCTGTCTGACCCTTACACGCCCGCGGTCAGGAAAAGGTTCCGTCGTCGGTGAGGATTTCCCGCAGGCGGGCACGGGCCCTGTGCAGCCGGGATTTTACCGTGCCGACCGGCGTGCCGGTAAGCTCATGAATTTCATCGATTTTATAGCCCTCAGTGTCGTGGAGGAGCACGACGATACGGTGTTCATCGCTGAGTTTTGCGAGCGCGAGGTCGAGCGACCTGAGCTGCTCGAGGCGCTGGTTGTCACGAACGGGGTCCTGATCACCGGGGAATCCGTCCAGGCCCTCGGCCGGGAGAAAACCTTCCTCGACAGTGTGCATTCGGCTCCGCGCAAGACGCCGCCGCTGGTCGATGAAGAGGTTGTACATGACACGGGACAACCACGACCCCGGCGCGTCAATGGCGACGAGGTCATCGAGATTTCCGAATGCCTTGATCAGCAGGTCCTGGAACAGGTCTTCAGCTTCGGCGCGGCGACCGGTCAGGCGAAACGCGAGCCGATACAGCCGGTCAAAGTGTGGTCGCACCAGTTTCTCGAAGGTCTGCTTGTTGGCGTCGGAGCTCATAATTACCCGGAGTCTAGCCACTTGAAACGCGCCAGTCCCGAACGAACTTGGCATATTGGTTTATGGGCTATACTTTTTTCGTTGCATTGATCTGTTGAGGAATGCCGGTGAAGGTTCGAATACTGATTGAGTGGATTCAGCGTCTCGGCATCGCAGTGGTCATCGGCCTGTTGTTCTCCGGGGGGGCGGTATCGGCCCAGACCGCGTCAACAGAAGCGAAGATAGATGCCTACCTGGCGGACAAGGTCAGCGCTGCCGGAATTCCTGGACTTGCGGTGGCGGTGGTTCATGACGGAGCCGTGATTTTCAGTCGGGCCTACGGGGTTCGCAAGCTGGGGAAGAAAGAGAAACTCACTCCGGATCATATTTTCCATTTTGCGTCCGTATCCAAGCCCTTCGTTGCAACGGCCATCGTTCAGCTTGTCGAAAAAGGGGAGCTCAAGCTGGACGACCCGGTCGTAAAACACCTGCCCTACTTTCGCCTCGCCGATGAACGCTACAGCGATATCACGATAAGACAAATGCTCAACCACACTGCCGGAATGCCCGACGTTGAGGACTACGGGTGGGACAAGCCGCAGTTTGACAAAGGGGCTGCGGAGCGATACGTGCGGTCCCTGTCGTCCGAAAAGCTCCTTTGGGCCCCGGGTAGTGACTGGCAATACAGCAACATTGCCTTTGATGTACTCGGAGACTTGATCGCCAAGGTCTCGGGTCTGAGTTTCGAAGAGTACATGCGGGTCAATATTCTCGAGCCCATCGGCATGGTCAACAGCTCGTTCATATACCCGGAGATCGACAAGAAGCTCCGGACCACCGGGCACACAGGGGACCCAGCCAGGGTGAGCTCCGTCTACCCGTACAACCGCCGCCACGCGCCAAGCTCAACCCTGAACTCGAGTGTCGCCGAGATGACTCGCTGGATGCTTGTTAACCTCAACTGGGGCGAGCTTGACGGTCACCGCATTCTTTCTGATGAGAGCTATGACCTGCTCTGGACCGTCACGACGGATCACGAGATAGGGCTTGGTTGGTTTATCTATGAGGAGTCCGGGACCTGGGAGGTTTCACATGGCGGCTCGGACCTTGGCTTCAGAAGCCACATCATGCTGTCGCCGGATGATGGAATCGGCATCGTGATGGCAAGCAACTGGGAGCTGACTGACGCAGACAACGAAATCGTCTACGACATCATGGACCTCGTCCTCCCTCCTGAGGGCGAGTAATCGGACATTGCCACGAGCAGACGTCCCAGCGGCTGCTCGTGGTTGTCAGCCGCCGGCAAAAACCCAATGAATCGGAATCAGACGCTACAGGTAAGGGGTCTCGTCAAGGTCGAATTCGACTTCCTGGCTGGCGCTCTCAGGTAGCTTGGCCATGGCCGCTTTGAGCATTTCGACGTGCTCGGTTTCCTCGTCGCGAAGCTCGGTGAACAGGTCTCGTACCTCTTCATTGGTGATGCCTGGCAGGGCCATGTCGTAGAAGTCGTAGGCCTTCTTCTCGGCCTCCAGCCCGAGTTCGAATGCCTGGACGACAGACATGCCGCGGCGCGGCGCCCCCATCTCAGGGGCCTCGACGTCGTAAATGTCGTCCAGCGTCAAGCGCGCTGGCGTATCGCCGAACAATTCTTTGCGCCGGGCCTCGAGGTCTTGACCGTGCTTGGCTTCGTTCTCGGCCATCGAGGCGAAGAAGGACCCGGCATCGTAGCCGCCGGTGCGGCCGAGCTGCGAGGCGAACATCTGGTAGCGGTGGCAAGCCTCCATCTCGATCAGCTTTGCGAGATCTAGGGCGTCCATGAGGCTGAGTTTGGACAGGTCAAGGCTGGTGGACATTGAATCGACTCCTGGTCTGGTTTTGATGTCCCGAAGCTGGCCCTCCGGCCACTGCGGCGAAGCGATGATAAACCACTAATGCGACTCATGGCTGTCCGTAATTCTCCGTAATCTCATAATAGGCGCAGATCTCATCCCAGCGACGTGGAACGGCCGTTGCCGTGTCGGGTATCTGGGCTCCGCACTCTCCTGTTCACGAGATAGCGACGCTTCACCGTGGATCTGGCACGCCTCGTCGCGTTGAACGGTGCAGTGGATGCGAGCATCGATCGCAATGATATACGATTGATTCGCCGCGGACCTGGAACAAGAGGGCAGCAAAACATGATCAGCTTTACTGTTAACTCCGAGAAAGTAACGTTTGACGGCGAGGGCGACACACCGCTGTTGTGGGTTCTTCGTGATCATTTGCAGTTGACCGGCACGAAGTTTGGCTGCGGCGGGGGGGGTTGCGGAGCGTGCACTGTGCATGTTGGTGGTCGCGCCCGACGATCGTGCATGATGCCGGTCGCATCAATAGCCAATCGGTCGGTGACGACGATTGAGGGGCTCGCGAGCAAGACGAAGGGGCTGCACTTCGTCCAGCAAGCCTGGCTGGAACTCGACGTGCCGCAATGTGGCTATTGCCAGGCGGGGCAGATCATGGCGGCAGTAGATTTTCTCGAACGCTTTCCGCAGCCCACCGATAAAGAGATCGATACGAATATCAGGAACCTCTGCCGTTGTGGCACTTATGCGCGGATACGCAAGGCAATTCACCGTGCCGCCGAGCTTATTGCCGAAGGAAGATCGGCATGAGCGCGCGCAGCCAGGAGGCCTGCCTGAGCAGGCGGCAGTTCCTCATCGTCGGGACCAGCGTGGCGGGCAGCCTGGTTCTTGGTCTGCCACGGCTCACGGCGGCGGATGGCGATGAGCGCAGGATTGGTTTCTTCGTACAGATTGATGCCGATGGCAGCATCGTTATCGGCAGCAACCAACCGGAAATCGGCCAGGGCGTGCGGACCGCGCTGCCCATGCTTGTGGCAGAGGAACTGGATGTCGAATGGTCCAGGGTCAGTGTTCGCCAGATGCCGCTGGGCATTGTGAAAACTGCCGATGGTTTTGCCTGGAAGTACGGCGGACAAGGTGTCGGTGGCAGTACGGGACTCACCAGTAACTGGGTCTACATGCGCGAGGTCGGCGCTGTCGCCCGCAGGCAACTGATTCGCGCCGCGGCAAATCGGCTGGGCGTTACAGAAGACCAGTGTTCGACCAGACCGGGCGTCGTGGTGTGCGCAGGCCGGGAGATTCCCTACGGTGACCTGATCGCCGCCGCGGCCGAACTCGAGCTTCCGGCCGAGCCGCCGCCGCTGAAGGACATCGCGGACTATCGCATTGTGGGCACCGCTCGTCGCACTGTTGATGCGCGTGAAATAGTGACCGGGAAGAGCAAGTACGGCATCGATACGGCGGAAGCCGGCATGCGCTATGCCGTTATTGCGCGGGCCCCGGTGCTGAATGCGCGGGTGAAGTCCTTCGACGACACCGCTGCTCGCGAGGTGGCCGGAGTGCTCGATGTGTTCACAATCGAAGGCCCCGAGATGGGACAGCCATATGTCATCCTGGCTAGCGGCGTTGCCGTTGTTGCGACATCGACGTGGTCAGCAATGAAGGCACGCAGCGCCCTGCGTATCGAGTGGGAAGAGAGCCCGAGCGCGGACGACAGCAGCGAGAGGTTCTGGCAGGAAAATGAACAGATGCTGCGCACCGAAGGCCAGGTAGTGCTGGATGACGGCGATTACGAAGGCGCGATCGCCGCCGCCGACACAGTTATCGAAAGACAGTACCGAGTGCCTTTCGTATCGCACGCTTCGCTGGAGCCTCAGAACTGCTATGCGTATGTGCAGGAGGATCGCTGCCACATCATCGCGCCAACGCAAATGCCATCGGGCGCGTCACGTGCAGCCGCCGCCGTCACGGGGCTGCCTCGGGAACACATTCATGTCGATATGACACGCGTCGGCGGCGGCTTCGGTCGGCGACTGACCAACGATTATGTTGCTGAAGCGGCCATGATTTCGAAGAAGACGGGCTGGCCAATCAAGCTGCAGTGGTCTCGCGAAGACGACATGCGCAATGATTTCTACCGCCCGGGCGGCCTGCATGAGATGCGTGCCGGCCTTGATGAGGAAGGCCGCATGGTCGCCTGGACACAGCGGCTTGCCAGTGGCAGTAAGTATTATCGGCGACCGGATATGCCCGAGGAAAACCTGTGGCAGTCGGAGCTATATCCGGACGATTTTCCGCGCCGCTTTGTAGCCAATATGCGACTCGAATATTTTCATAATGCTATCGGCCTGCCCCGCGGGTCCTGGCGGGCCCCGGCACACAATGTGAATGGTTTTGTCGTACAGAGCTTCCTGGATGAACTTGCTCACGAGACGGGTCAGGATCCACTGCAGTTTCGACTGGACGTGCTGGGCGAAGCCCGCGAACTCGAGTACGGCAATCACGGGGGCCCGACATTCAACCCCGGGCGCTTGTCACGCCTGCTGAAATTTGTCGCTGAGCGAATCGGCTATGGCAAGTCATTGCCAAAAGGCAGGGGTATCGGCATCGCCACGCACTTCACGTTTGGTGGATACACTGCCCATGCGATTGAAGTTACGGTCAGCGATGCCGGCGATCTCATTATCGAACGTGTTGTGGCAGCGATCGACTGTGGCCTGGCTGTGCACCCCAATGCAGTTGAGGCCCAACTGGAGGGCGGCACGATCGACGGCCTGAGTACCGCCCTTGGACTTGAAATCACGGTCAGGGATGGAGCAGTACAGCAGTCAAATTTTGATGATTATCCGCTCGCCCGCATCTCGATGGTGCCGGCGCAATTCGAGACGCATATCCTGCCTTGGGACGACGTGCCGACCGGTGTTGGCGAGATGGGCCTGCCATCGGCAGCGCCGGCATTGACCAACGCGATATTTATGGCGACCGGTCGACGTATCCGTACCCTGCCCATTGGTGACCAGCTCAAAGGTTAATCTGGAACAGCAGGTAGTGGTCGACGAGTAGCGCTGCGAACAGGTAGCCGAGATAGGCAATCGAGTATTTGAACATTCTCATCGGCAACTCGGCGTCGTCGGGTTTGCGGTACATTTGTATTGCGTAGTTCAGGAAGATGGCATCGAGGACCAGCGCCGTCGCCAGGTAGATCAGACCGCTAATGCCAATCAGGTACGGCAGGATCGTCACGAGCACGAGCAGTATCGTATAAAGCAGAATATTGAGCCGGGTGTATGTCTCGCCGTGTGTGACCGGCAGCATTGGAATATCGACCTTGGCATATTCATCTTTGCGGGCAATTGCGAGCGCCCAGAAGTGCGGAGGCGTCCAGACAAACACAATCAGGAACATCAGCAACGCGCCCGCATGAATCTCGTTCGTCACCGCTGTCCATCCAAGGACGGGGGGCGCAGCGCCTGCAGCACCGCCGATCACTATGTTTTGTGGCGTTGCGCGCTTGAGCCAGACGGTGTACACGACCGCGTACCCGATCAGCGAAATGAACGTAAGAAATGCCGTCAGCGGGTTCACCAGGAACACGAGCATGATCATCGAAATCACGCACAGCGCGGAAGCGAACATCAGGGCTTTCTTCTCGGTAAGTTTGCCCTGTGGTAATGGCCTGCCACGTGTGCGCATCATCTGGATGTCGATACGCGCATCCAGGACATGATTGAAGACGGCGGCGGACGAAGACGCGAGGCCAATGCCGAGGGTGCCGAATAACACTGCGCCGGTGCCGGGCCAGCCGGGTACGGACAGGAACATGCCAACGACCGCGGTGAACACGATCAGCATCACGACCCGCGGTTTGGTCAGCTCGTAATAGTCGCGCCAGCCCGTGCCTGTTTCTATCGTCGTATCCACAGTGCCGTCCGTCTATCCGATGCGTGATAGCTCGAGCAAATGCTTGATGTCCTCGACCATGGCGCTCGGTTCGATATCGGGCTCGAAATACATGACAAGATTTCCAAGGGGGTCGACCAGGTAAAAGCCACCGGCTTCAAGATCTTCGGGTTTCTTGCTGTGCAGCAGGTCGCTGAGACTGCTGTCCTGCAGCGTTACGAGGCCCTTATGCGCTTCAGCAAGCTGCACTGTATCGGGGGCCGTATCCCCGTGCAAGAAAACCCTGACGAGCCGATCCATTTCCTTGCCAAGCATCAGTCGCGACTGCCGCAAGGTGTACAAAGAGTATTCGCAGGCCTCATCGCAGGCACCGGCATTCGCATACAACAACACCCAGAAGCCGTCATTGTGCGAGTGCAATGATGAGGTGGGCAGCGCCTCAGGCAGGTTGACGATGGGTTGCAGCAACGCGCCGTTGTTCGTGCGGCCTTCGGGCGTCAGGTCCTGTCCTGCGAAGTACAGCCAGGCGGCAAGGACGAGCGGGCCGAGAAAAACGGCGGCGATGAGTAGCAGCTGGATGCGGCCTTTGCCTTGTTTGGTTTCAGTCATTAATGAACTTCTTTTTGCGGTGATTCCAGATAAGCAGACCCGAGAGCACGGCGGCCATTGCAAACCACTGCAGGGCGTAGCCGTAGTGCTTGTCGGGGCCGAACCCGCTCGGGGCCCATTGGCGAGAGAAGCCGTGCGGCTCCCCTTGATCCATGAGTAACACAAACGGCTGTACATCCGTACCGAGTGCCTGGGCCATTTCCTCGTAAGACGGATACACGGCATTTTTCGGCCAGTCGTCACCTGGCGTGAAGGCGTCGCCCATCTTCATGCCAGCGCGAGGTAAATGACCCACGCGTCCGCGAACGGTGACCCACTCGGTGGGCACGCCGAGTTGGCGTTCGTCTGGCGATTCATCCGCGCGTTCGATCCAGCCACGATTGACCAGCAGGACCGGCCCGTCACCGACGGCGCGCAACGGCGTGATGACGTAGTGGCCATAGCGGCTGTTTACAATGATGTTATCGAGCAGGACCTGGTGTTCACTGTCATAGGTGCCGGTTACCTCGAGGCGCTGGTATGGCGTGACGTCCAGGCCGTTGTGCCAGGAGGCGAAATCGGCTTCATCTTCAAATAACTGGTGCTCGACACGTTTCTCGCCGCCGCGGTTGATCTGCCAGGCGCCGAGACCGGCAAACAGTGCGATCAGAATTGCGCCGACAAGCAGCGGCAGCCAGGAAGGCAGCGGCTTTTTCGATTGGGTGTTCACGTTATACTGCGCGACCTGAGGTGCTGATATGAAATTGATTATCTACGTGTTACTGGCCGCAATCATCGTCAGCCTGGGAACAGGATTATTCTACCTGCGTCGAGAGGATGCCGACTCGCCAAAAATGCTACGAGCGCTGCAAGTGCGGGTGGCGCTGTCGTTGATCCTTATCCTGTTTCTCGTTGCCTCGTATTTCTTCGGCTGGATCAACCCGCCGGCATGACAAGTAAAGGGGTCGGGAAAGGGGTCGAACCGATTTATGGCCTAAAGCGATAAATCGGTTCGACCCCCTTATCTACCAGCGGCTGTTACAACCAGTAAACGAAGACGTACAGGCCGATCCATACGACGTCGACGAAATGCCAATACCAGGCGACGGCCTCGAAAGCGAAGTGCTTGTCCGGCGTGAAGTGTCCCTTCAATACCCGGAAAAAGATGATCGTCAGCATGATGGCGCCAAGCGTGACGTGCATGCCGTGGAAACCCGTCAACATGAAGAACGTCGAGCCGTAAATGCCCGAGCTCAGCTTGAGGTTCAAGTCCTGGTAAGCGTGGACGTACTCGACGCCCTGCAGGTATACGAACACGAAACCCAACAGGAAAGTCGCAGCCAGGAATGTTGCAAGCTGTGGACGCTTGCCGGCGATGAGTGCGTGATGGGCAATCGTCACGGTAACCGATGAAGACAGCAGCAATGCGGTGTTGATAAGAGGTAGCCCAAACGGCGGCATAACCTCGTACTCGCCACCGACATTGCCCGGGCCATTCGTCGGCCAGGTGCTCTCGAAGCCTTCCCACAACAACAGGTTCGTGAAGAAGTT
>JBFFOS010000059.1:0-16608 GCA_041574375.1 Woeseiaceae bacterium | reverse complement strand
TCGAAGAGGCCGGAATCGAGTATGCGATGGAGCGTATCGACCTTGCCAGCGCGCACTCGAAAAAGGTGCCCCCTAAGTCTCGCTTGCTTGGTGCTTAACCTTCATCCGGCACCGGGCTTAATGCTGGGCAAATTCATCTGCTGACAGATTGCCATCATCGTCCAGATCGAGATTCTCTGCTGTTGTCCAGATACTGGACAGTCCGAGACTATCCTGCGCCTCGCAAAACGCTGCAGTAGGTACTTTGCGTGATTCGCTCAGGCTGTGTGTCGGGCCTTCAGGCGCTCGGCGATGTCCTCGAAACTCAGACCTTTATTGGCGAGCAACACGATGAGGTGGTAGATGAGGTCGGCGGCTTCATCGAGTATTTCCTGCTGACTGCCAGCTACTGCCGCGAGGGCGAGTTCCACGCCTTCTTCACCGACCTTTTGTGCGATTCGCTTGGTGCCGGCGGCCGCAAGTCGAACCGTGTAGCTCTCGTCGCCTCCCTGCGCCAGCCGGCCCTTGATAATACCTTCGAGTTCGGCAATGAAATCAATATCAGGTTTGCTCACGGTTGGTCCTCAGATTCGTATATCAATGTTGCTGTCCGCCAGATAGCGCTTCAGGTCTGGTATCGGTATCTCGGCACTGTGGAACACGCTCGCGGCGAGTGCGCCATCTACGTGCGCATCCTCGAAAACACGTCGAAAGTGCTGCATCGCTCCTGCGCCACCTGAGGCAATCAGCGGCAACGTGCAGGCGGCACGAACTGCAGCGAGTTGTTCACAGTCATAGCCTTTGCGTACGCCGTCCTGGTTCATGCAATTCAATACGATTTCACCAGCACCGCGGTCCTGAACCTCGCGCACCCAATCGAGGGTGCGACGTTGGGCGGCAGTCGTCTTGTCGGGGTCTCCGGTGTACTGGTAAACAGACCAGGCTCCGTCTTCCTCCCGGCTGTCGACGCCGATCACTACGCACTGTGAGCCAAAGCGCTGTGCCAGCTCGGAAATCAAACCCGGGTCGGCGAGGGCGGGGGAGTTAATTGAGATCTTGTCAGCACCTTTATTGAGGACATCTTCGGCATCGGCCACCGACTTGATGCCGCCGGCTACACAGAACGGGATATCCAGAACTCTTGCGACATTGCTGACCCAGTTACGATCGACCGTGCGGGAATCAGGGCTAGCCGTGATGTCATAAAATACAAGCTCATCGGCACCTTCGGCACAGTACCTCTCGGCCAGTTCGAGAATATCGCCGACGATGCGGTGATTGCGAAACTGCACACCTTTGACGACAGCGCCGTCACGCACGTCGAGGCACGGAATTATTCGCTTTGCTGGAATGCCTCTACCTCCGCTTTCGTGATCTCTCCATCCAGAAGCGCACGGCCCGTGATTGCGGCAGGCAGCCCCAGTTCGCGCAGGAGCTCGAGGTCATCGATATTCCGCACACCGCCCGAGGCCTGCAGTTTTAACGTCGGATATCGATTGAGTATCTCGACGTAGAGTTCAAAATTCGGGCCGGTCATTGCGCCGTCGCGCGACACGTCGGTACAAAGCACGTGTTTCACACCCGCATCGGCGTAGGCATCGATGCAGTCCCACAGCGTAACACCGGACTCTTCGGTCCAACCCTGTGTAGTCAGGCCGGGCGTGCCGTCTCGATCGAGTTTGACGTCCAGCGCCAGCACGATCGCGTCCGCGCCGAACTCCCGAAACCACGATGCGACCGTCTGCGGATCGTTGACGGCAACACTGCCGACAACGCAACGCGTTACACCATTCGAGAGCCACGACGCGACATCGTCGGGCGTTCGTATGCCGCCGCCAAGTTGTACTGCGAGCCCCGACTTCCCGGCAATTTCGGCGACGATCCTGTGATTCTGCTGAGTTCCTGTGCGGGCGCCATCCAGGTCCACGATGTGTAAATCATCCACGTCCAGTTCGGAGAAACGCTCGCCTATCGCAGCGGGATTCGATGAATACTCGGTGGTTTGCTCGAAGTCCCCCTGGAACAGTCGAACACACTTTCCGTCCTTGAGGTCGATTGCGGGAATGATCTTCATGCAGGTATGTCCAGGAAGTTCTGCAACAGGCGGGCGCCCGCCGTCGAGGAGCGTTCGGGATGAAATTGCGCGGCGACAAAGTTCTCTTTGCCGATCACCGCGGAGAATTCCACGCTATGGCGAGCCGTTGCTAACGTGTTCTCGGAGACGGGCACGGCATAACTGTGCACATAGTAGAAGTAGCTGCCATCGTCGATGCCATCGAGGAGGGGATGAGGCGAGAAGCTTTTGGTCGCACACCAACCCATGTTCGGAACCGGGTAGTCGTCTGCGACAGATAGCTTTTTTGCGACACCTGGCACGATACCGAGGCACTGGACGTCTTCTTCTTCGGAGGCATCACACAGCAACTGCATGCCCAGGCAAATCCCCAGAACGGGCTGCTTGAGACTCCTGATGACGTCGACCAGGCCCGTATCCTGGAGGCGCTGCATGGCATTTCGGGCTGCACCCACCCCGGGCAGCAGGACGCGTGGTGAACGGCGAATGATCTCCGCGTCGGTGGTCAACTCGGCCGCCGCACCAAGCCGTTCGAACGCATAAAGCAGCGATGCGATGTTGGCACCACCGCTGTCGATAATCGCGACCCGCGTCATAACATACCCTTCGTGGACGGCAGCTCCGTCCCGGATCGGTCAACGGCCTGGCGCAACGCGCGTCCTACCGCCTTGAAGCAAGCCTCAACCATGTGATGCGTATTCTCCCCGCTGACCTCAATGTGTAATGCCGCACCGAGCGAATCGGCAAGGGAGCGGAAAAAATGTTCGACCATCTCGGTCGAAAGCTCGCCAACGCGCTCGCGCGGAAATTCACCCGAAAATACAAACACGGCCCGGCCCGAGAGATCGAGGGCCACCTTTGCAGCGCTCTCATCCATCGGCAGCAGGAAGCCGTATCGGCCGATTCCGTACTTGTTTCCCAGTGCCCTACGCAACGCAGTACCAAGCGCTATTGCCGTGTCTTCGACGGTATGGTGTTCATCGACCTCCAGATCACCCTTGCACTGGAGTGTCAGGCTGAACCCTCCATGCTTTGCGATTTGTTCGAGCATGTGATCGTAGAACCCGATGCCGGTTGCGATCGAAACATCACCGCCTGTATCCAGGTTTACCGCAGCGCTGATCCGCGTCTCGTTGGTGTATCGTTCGACATAGGCAACGCGGTCGGAGTAGCAGAGGTGCTCCACAATCTGGGGCCAGGTGAGAGCCCCCTTGTCGTCGCAGTTGACCAGTATCCCCTGCACGCCGATGCGCTCAGCCAGTTCCATGTCGGTGTGCCTGTCGCCGATGACGGCCGATGTGGCCAGGTCGATATTATTCGCCGCGAGGTACTTCGTCAGCAGCCCTGTTCGTGGCTTGCGGCATTCGCAATTGTTCTCCGGCAAGTGAGGGCAGATAAAGACTTCATCGAATCGTATGCCCTGGCTCTCGAAGAGGCCCATCGTCAGTGCATGCGGCGGATCGAAATCGGCCTGTGGGAACGAGTCGGTGCCCAGGCCGTCCTGGTTCGTGATCATGACAAAACGGTAGCCGTGGTTCGCCAATTCAAGTAAAGACGGAATGACGTGATCGACGAGATGAACCTTGTCCAGGGCATCTACCTGGTAGTCACCCGGCTCGTGGATCAAGGTGCCATCGCGATCGACAAACAGGACTTTTTCAGGCATTCCGATTTTCCTTCAGCATGTCGAGGACGCGCAGGAGTTTGCTGTTTTCTTCCGGGGTCCCGATTGATATGCGAATACAGTCATCAAGATCCCCGCCGAAGTGGCGCAGCAGAACCTTTTCCTCGCCGCAGCGCCGCATTACGCGTGCCGCGTCGTCGACGCGGATGAGGAGGAAATTTGCGTCGCTCGGCCAGACCTTGGATACAAACTCGTAACGACGCAGCGCTTTGGCCAGACGTTCGCGCTCATGGATGATCTCCGCAACGGCTTTCCGGGCCAGTTCAAGTTGATTCGCCTGCAAAGCATCTTCGACGCACTCAACCACTGGCGTTGCGAGCGCGTAGGGCGCCTGCACGGCGCTGAGCATCCGAATTACCGGCGCAGGTCCAGCCACTCCACCGCAACGTGCGCCAGCAAACCCAAGCGCCTTGGACAGGGTTCGTAGTACGAGCAAGTTGTCAAAACGCCCGAGAAGTTCGCTGACGGACGGCTTGTCGCCAAATTCAACGTAGGCCTCATCGACAACGATCGCCGATCTGTCACCGCGTAGCTCGAGCAGGCGCTCGAGTTCGGCGCGTGGCAGGGTTGCTCCCGTCGGGTTATTCGGCGAGCACACGAAGATCAGGCGCGTCGAGTCATCGCAGGCTTCGAGGATGGCATCGACATCGATTGCAAAGTCCTGCTCAGCCAGGGTCGGTACTTCGATGACATTGGCGCCCTGGATCGCCGCGTAATGGCGGTACATCGAGAATGACGGCGTCGTCGTCAGAACACTCGCTGTTTCTGCCTGGCAAAATGTCCGTGTTACCAGGTCGATTGCTTCACTGGAGCCGCGTGTCACAAGCAATTGTTCCGGCTTACAGCCAAAGCGTTTGGCCAGTTCACGGCCCAACTTTTGAGGGCGCACCTCGGGATAGCGGTTCAGCGGACGTCGGAAATTGCCGACAGTGCAGGGGCGCGGGGACTCATTCGCGTTGAGTCGAATCGTGTTATCAACCTGCTCGGCCGCTTCGTAGGGTTTAAGCGCCTGAATATCGGGACGTGCGAGCTTGACGATGCTCATCAGGCGGTCCTCAGCCTTCTGGTTACCGCCGCAGCATGGGCATCGAGCCCTTCGAGTCCGGCGAGGCTTACAACGGCTCCACCGAGATTTTCGAGCCCCTCCCGCGACAGTTCCTGCACGGTCATCTGCCGCATGAACTGGTCAACGCCGAGGCCGCTGTAGGTTCGCGCGAAGCCATAAGTGGGCAGGACGTGATTGGTACCGCTGCAATAGTCTCCGACCGATTCAGGGGTCCACTGACCGACGAATACGGAACCTGCATTTCGAATCTCAGCAAGCTGCTTGCGAGGTTCGGTGATTTGCAGGATCAGGTGCTCCGGGGCGTAGCGGTTGCTGACCTCGATGGCTGTGGGTATGTCGTCCACAATGATGATTCGAGAATTCTCGAGCGCGCCACGCGCAATATCGACGCGCGACAATTGCTCTAGCTGATTCTCGATCTGGTCCGCAACCTGCTTGCCCATGTCGCTCGAGGTCGTCACGAGAATGACCTGGGAATCAACGCCGTGCTCGGCTTGAGCAAGCAGGTCCGAGGCAACAAATTCCGCCGACGCAGATTCATCCGCCATGACCAGGACTTCCGATGGACCCGCCGGCATATCGATAGCCGCACCCGCCGGATCACTGCTCACGAGGGTCTTGGCACTCGTGACCCAGGCATTGCCGGGCCCGAATATTTTGGCCACTTTGGGCACTGTTTCAGTGCCGTAAGCCATGGCCGCGATAGCCTGTGCGCCCCCGACCTTGTATATCTCCCGCACGCCGGCTCGCGATGCCGCTACCAGCACTGCCGGATCGGCTTCTCCGTCCGGTCTGGGCGGTGTCGTGAGCACACGAACCGGGCAGCCCGCTATTTGCGCCGGGACAGCGAGCATGATCGCAGCCGAGGGTAATGGAGCAGTACCGGCTGGAACATAGAGTCCCACGGCATCGATTGGATGACTGACGCGCTCGCAGAGTACGCCTGGCATCGTCTCCACCCGGATGTCCGCTTGTATCTGCGCGCGGTGGAATTTGCCGACGTTGTCGATGGCAAGATCGATGGCATCGAGTTGCTCTGGGGTTAATGAAGTCTCGGCTCGATCCAGTTCCTCGCCGGACACACGCAGGTCACGAATATCGGCTCGGTCATATTCCGCGGTCAGCCTGCGCAGCGCAGCATCACCGGTTCGCCGCACCTCGTCGATAATTGCGGCGGTGCCGGCCCGGATGCTCACATCGTCGGCCACGGCAGGCCGCTGTAGCAGGGCATCGCGGTGCCGCTCGTCGAGTGCGGACCAACTGTGAGTCTGTATGGCCATCAGGCAAGCATCTTCTCAACCGGAAGAACGAGCAAGGAGCTTGCGCCAGCGGCTTTGAGGTTTTCCAGAGTCTCCCAGAACACGTTTTCACGACACACAGCGTGGACCGCTACCTTGTCGTCGCTGCCGTCGAGGCGAAGTATTGTTGGGGCCTCCGACCCGGGGAGGAGGTCGCGTATCTCGGCAAGCGCCGACTTTGGCGCATGCAGCATGATGTATTTGCTCTCGCGAACCTGCAAAACGCCATCGAGGCGCTGGAGGATCTTGTCAACCAGCGCCTGCTTTTCAGCCCCAAGGGGCTTCCTGGTCTGAATCACGACGGCCTCGCTCTCAAGGATGACCTCAACCTCATTGAGCCCGTTTGCCTTCAGCGTGCTGCCCGTTGACACAAGATCACAAATAAAATCAGCCCGGCCCAGTTTTGGCGCAATTTCGACGGCGCCGGAAAAGTAAACGGTCTCGGCGTTGATGTTGTTCTTTTTCAAGTACTCTGTTAGGAGTCCGACGTAACTTGTTGCTATACGTGTATTTTCAAGTGACTTCGGCCCGGTGAACTGCCCATCTTCGGGTCCCGCGATGGAAAGGCGGCAGTGCCCGAAATCCAGTTCAAACACCTGTTTGAATTCCGCCGATCGTCCCTCCGCCTTGCGCGTGTGGCGCTTCTCCTCGACCACATTGAGTCCGACGATGCCGAGATCGCAAACGTCCTCGCTCACCAGTCCCGGGATATCATCGTCGCGAACCAACAGCAGGTCGATCGGCATGTTCTCGCCGTAGCAAATAAGTTGGTCCTTGCTCTTGGTGATTTTCAGGCCACACCGCTCGAGAAGGTCGATCGAGTGATCGGTCAGACGGCCAGTCTTCTGCACCGCAATTTTTATGCGCTGCTCAGAGGTTTCCATGGAGCTGTCCTTAGTGAGAGTGGTTGGTACGTTCGATCGCGGTCTGGTAGCCGCCGAAACCGTCGGTGAGGAAACGGGCAACGCGCCCGATGGTCGTTACACTGACCCCTGTGAGATCATGAATTTTTCGGTAGGGCAGGCCTTGCTGCAGGTACTCGACCACTTGCCAGCGATCCACGAGCGCCTGGAGTTCGGCAGGGGTACACAAATCCTTGAGGAAACGGCGACACTCGTCGATCGTCTCGAGGCTACTGATCGCATCGCAGAGCGCGTCTTCGGCGCGTGCCTGCTGGCGAGTTGTATCGTTGCGGTTGGGCTTCATAATGTGTATCAGTGTAATAACGCGTTAGTACGTTAATACATTACTCCATCGAACGCAAGCCCTTGAGCTGATTGGTTTCAGGTGTATCTGAATAAACTCGACTGATGGCTTGACTCGTGCCGCGAATGACCCATACACTCTTCGAAACTCATCGAGACCGGTCGAGGGATAGGCCCGACGACGCCGGGGCAACCAGCGAAACTAACCATTTCGAAAAGGTGCCAACTCCTGCGATGTCTTCGGACATCGAAAGATGAGGGTAACTGCAGCACCACGGCGGTGAAGGGCAGTACAACCCCTCCCTTGCGGGCTTCGCAGGGTTCCGATGAGAAAGAATTGGAACTGATACGCGGAGACCGACCATGACTTCCTCAGCAAGCAAAGCTACCCGGGCTGTACGTGCGGCCATCGAAACCGATACCCAGCACGGTGCCGTTGTACCGCCATTGCACCTATCGTCGAACTACGCGTTCTCAGGGTTGAACGAGCCGCGGCAGTACGATTACACGCGCTCGGGCAACCCCACGCGCGATGCACTCGGGCAGGCCCTGGCTGATCTCGAAGGTGGCGCAGCTGCGGTGGTCACTGCATCGGGCATGGGAGCATTGACGGTACTGACCCAGTTCTTGACGCCGGGTGACACCATTATTGCCCCCCACGATTGCTACGGCGGTACTTACCGATTATTCGAACAGCAAGCGAAAAAAGGCCTGTTCGATGTTGAATTCGTTGACCAGACAGATCTCGAAGCGCTGCGTACCGTTTGTGCGAAAGCGAAACCGGCAATCATTCTCACCGAGTCACCGTCGAACCCACTATTGCGTATTGCAGACCTGACAGCCATCAGCGAGGTAGCCAGGAAATGCGGCGCGCTGTTCGCGGTCGATAACACGTTCCTGTCGCCTGCCTTGCAGAACCCCATTGAATTTGGTGCTGACCTGGTCATCCATTCAACCACCAAGTACATCAACGGTCACAGCGACGTGGTCGGCGGCGCGATCATTGCGGCAACAGACGAACTCGCGGAGCAATGTGCTTATTGGGCAAACGTTATCGGTATTACGGGCGCACCGTTTGACAGCTTTATGACGCTGCGCGGCATCCGTACGTTACATCCTCGTATCAGGCAGCACGAAGAAAGCGCGACGCTGATTGCCAACGTTCTGAGCGATCAGGATAACGTTACCGAGGTTTTTTACCCGGGTCTCGCAACGCATGCCGGTCATGAACTGGCAAAGAAGCAGCAGCGTGGTTTCGGCGGCATGGTGAGCTTTGAGATCGACGGAGGCGAGGAGGCCGTCCGCGCATTCGTCGAGAGTCTTGAATTCTTTTCTCTGGCTGAGTCACTCGGTGGTATCGAGAGCCTCGTGTGCCATCCGGCTTCGATGACGCACGCGCCTGTGTCCGAAGAGCGTAAGGCAGCGGCGGGCGTTACGCCGACCCTGGTTCGCCTGTCAGTGGGGCTTGAGTCGGCCGAGGACCTCGTCGAGGACCTGTTGAATGCGCTCGAAGTTGCCCGCAAGGCCCCGAGACTGGAGGCGGTCGCGGTATAAGCTCAGCCAATGCAGCGAATAATCTCGGCAGTCATCTCCTGCGTGGAGACTTTCGATTCACCTGCTGCGGCAATATCGGCCGTCCTCGCGCCACCTGCAATTGCATCGGCGATAGCCTGTTCGACTGCAGCCGCTTCGGTATCGAGCCCGAGGCTATGCCTCAATAGCATCGCCGCACTGGCGACAGTCGCACAGGGGTTCGCAATTCCCATGCCCGCGATATCCGGGGCCGAGCCATGAATCGGCTCATATAAGCCGACGGTTGAATCGCCCAGGGATGCTGACGGGAGCATGCCCAGTGAGCCGGCTAGCATCGATGCTTCATCCGTCAGGATGTCACCAAACATGTTCTCGGTGACGATGACATCGAAACTGGCCGGGCGACTGAGAAGGTGCATCGCGGCCGCATCGACCAGGAGTGTCTCCAATTCGATTTGTGGAAATTCGTCTGCCATTACCCTGTCGGTGACAGAGCGCCACAGCCGCGAGGTCTCCAAAACGTTGGCCTTGTCGACAGAACAAAGCTTGCCACGCCTGGCTGCCGCAAGTTTCGCGGCAACCCGGACGATGCGCTCGACTTCCATGACCGTGTACTCGCACAGATCACTTGCGGAGTCGTCAGTTCGAGTTTTCTGGCCGAAGTAGATGCCGCCCGTGAGCTCGCGAATTACCAGCATGTCGACGCCTTCGAGGATTTCTTCTTTCAGTGGCGACGCGCCGGCCAACTCGTCATAGATCTTCACCGGGCGAATATTGGCGTAGACACCGAGAACGGAACGGATTTTCAATAGCCCTTGTTCAGGACGAACTTTCGCTTTGGGGTCGGACCATTTCGGCCCGCCAACGGCTCCAAGCAATACAGCATCGGATGCCTTGCACTTATCGATCGTTTCGGGCGGCAACGGATCACCGGTTTCGTCTATGGCCACGCCACCGATGAGTGCTTCGTGATAGATGAATGTGTGTCCGTGTTTGTCGGCGACCACGTCCAGAACCTGTCTCGCGGCGGCAGATACATCGGGTCCGACGCCGTCACCCGGCATGATCGTGATTACGGCTTCCATGAGCGTGTCTCTTCGAATTTACTGATCTGATCCCCGTGTTTCTGCAGGAAACCGAGTTGATCAATACCATTTAGCAGGCAGAAGCGAGCGAAGCCGTCGATCGGGAACTCGATGACGCGCTCGCCCGGCAGGGTCAGCGATGCTGTTTCAATATCAATTGTTACGTTGATGCCCGGGTTGTCCAGTAGCCATGAGTGGGTGTCGCTATCAACAATCACCGGGATCAGCCCGTTCTTGAGCGAGTTGCTTCTGAAAATGTCGGCAATCTCGGTCGAAACGACCGCCTTGAATCCATAGTCAAGCAATGCCCAGGGCGCATGTTCACGGGAAGAACCGCAGCCAAAGTTGTTCCCTGCCACCAGGACGGAGCAGTCAGCACTGTCCGCGGAGTTCAGGGCGAACGCGGGGTCCTGGCTGCCATCGTCGTTGTACCGCAAATCGTAAAAAGCCGCAGTGCCAAGGCCCTCTCGCGACGTCGTCGTCAGGAAACGGGCAGGGATGATCTGGTCCGTGTCGATGTCCTTGTTGGGCAACACCACCGTGCGGGACTGGATCTGTGTAACCGGCTTCATGACAGTTTCCTCGGGTCCGCGACATACCCTGCAACTGCCGACGCGGCCGCCGTGGCTGGACTGACCAACACGGTCCTGGCTCCGACCCCCTGGCGCCCTTCAAAATTACGGTTGCTCGTGCTGACGCTGAGTTGGCCAGGCTGTGCAATGTCACCATTCATGCCAAGGCACATCGAACAACCCGCTTCCCGCCATTCGGCTCCGGCTGCGACAATAATCTTGTCGAGCCCCTTCGCCTCGGCTTCCGCTTTGACCTGCTCGGATCCCGGCACGACGAGCATACGTACTCCATCCGCAACCCTTCGTCCGTCCAGAATTCTCGCAGCCTCTTCTATGTCTGATACGCGACCATTAGTGCAGCTGCCGACGAAAACAATATCAACCTTGTTCGCCGTCATGGGCTTGCCTGTTTCGACCTGCATGTACTCCAGGGCCTTGCGGAAACTGGCATCGTTGTTGTCGGGCACCGGTTCGTTGATTCCGACGACCATTCCCGGATTTGTGCCAAATGTCACCATCGGCGTAAGTTGACTGGCATCCAGCGTAACTTCCTTGTCAAAGCTTGCGCCTTCATCAGTGCGCAGCATCTTCCAGCGCGCCACAGCTTCATCCCAATCCGGGCCTTCCGGTACTCGTGGTCGACCGCGCATATAATCAATAGTCGTGTCGTCCGGGGCTATCATGCCGGCGCGGGCACCAGCCTCAATCGACATGTTGCAAACGGTCATGCGTTCTTCCATGTCGAGTGCGCGAATAGCCTCCCCACGGTACTCGATGACATGCCCGGTTCCACCGTCGACACCGATCTTGCCGATAACGGCCAGTATCAGGTCTTTCGCCGTAACCCCGGGCGGCAATTTGCCTTCTATATTGATCGCCAGTGTCTTTGGCTTGCGTTGCAACAGGCATTGGGTCGCCAGCACATGCCCAACCTCTGTGGTACCGATCCCGAAGGCCAGGGCGCCGAAGGCACCATGCGTGCTCGTGTGACTGTCACCACATACGATGGTCTTGCCAGGCTGAGTTGCTCCGAGCTCTGGCCCGATGACATGCACGATGCCACGCTTCCCGCTGCCAAAGCCAAGCAGATCGAGTCCGAAGTCCTTGCAGTTCTGTTCCATTTGGCGGACCTGGTTGGCAGCGTCCTCGCCTGCCACAAGCAAATCCTTGAACGTGCTGACCGGTGTCGTCGGTGTGGAATGATCCATGGTTGCCAGCGTCAGGTCCGGTCGGTGTACCGGCAGTCCCTGTTCGCGGAGCACGGAAAAGGCCTGCGGCGTAGTGACCTCATGAATAATATGCAGGTCGATGTACAACACAGCCGGAGTGTCGGTCGTCTCTTCGACGACCACATGATCCGCCCAGACCTTTTCAAACAGGGTCGTTGGTTTGTTCAATGGGTTGCTTCCGTGTCTAGATAGTTGCGCGGGTCGGGCCGGTCGCTGCCGGGCCTGTCCCCACATGCTGCTTGCGCCGCAGGATTCGGTTGATAACTTCGAGACACGCCCGGCACCCGGCCTCGACGATGTCAACGCTGGCGCCATGGCCACGATAGCTCTGGCGTTCATGTTCGACCGTGACCGTTACCTCGCCCTGTGCATCTTCGCCGATGGATGCGCTGTGAAGCTCGAAATTCTTCAGCA
Organism: Woeseiaceae bacterium; assembly: GCA_041574375.1. Classification (GTDB taxonomy): domain Bacteria; phylum Pseudomonadota; class Gammaproteobacteria; order Steroidobacterales; family Woeseiaceae; genus UBA1847. Next base: position 4,469 of record JBFFOS010000059.1, on the reverse strand, counting down.
CGAGTTCGACTCCGGTCGCCTGTTCTAGCGCAGCGAAAGCGGCAGCAATCGGTCCATCGCCGTGCGCGGATTCACTGACCTCCGTGCCGTCCTCACCAACGAGGGTTACCGCTGAAGTTGCCGGCTGGTCCGTGTGCGTTTGTACTTCGAGCGACTTGAGAACCCAGGGGCCCGACGATGTGCCACCGGCATTCATGACGATGGACTCGAGGTCACCGTCGTAAATGTCCTTCTTCTTGTCGGCGAGCTTCTTGAACTCCTGGAAAGCGCGGTTCAATTCAAATTCATCGAGCTCAAATCCGAGGTCGACGAGCCGGTCGCGAAACGCATGGCGGCCACTGTGCTTACCAAGCACAAGATTCGATTTCGAAAGTCCAACGTCCTCTGGTCGCATGATTTCGTAAGTGGACGCATGCTGCAGCATGCCGTGCTGGTGGATTCCGGCCTCGTGTGCGAAAGCGTTCTCGCCGACAATGGCCTTGTTCCGGGGTGGATGCATGCCCGTGATACTCGATACCAGGCGAGACGTCGGGTACAACCGCGTCGTGTCAATGCCGGTCTGGAGGCCGAAAAACTCCTCGCGCGTTTTGAGCGCCATGACAGCCTCTTCGAGCGAGCAGTTGCCGGCACGTTCACCGATGCCGTTGATCGTGCATTCGATCTGTCGCGCACCCGAACTGACGGCGGCGAGGCTGTTCGCGACGGCCATACCGAGGTCGTTATGACAATGCACGCTCAGCGTTATGTCATCGATACGTGGTACGTTGTCCTTGAGGTAGCGGAAAAGGCGGTCGAACTCAGCCGGCACCGTGTAACCCACCGTATCGGGAATATTGACTGTCGTGGCGCCGGCTTCAATTGCGGCAGACACCACCTCGGCCAGATACCCGAGTTCGGTACGCGACGCATCTTCCGGCGAGAATTCGACATCCTCGACGAGCTCTCGTGCCATCTGCACGGCGCCGACGGCGCTCTTGATGATTTCTTCCTTGGCCATCTTGAGCTTGTGCTCTCGATGAATCGCGCTGGTGGCAACGAACACGTGGATACGGTGCTTCTCGGCCCCCTTAACAGCCTCGTAAACCTTTTCAATGTCGGCGGCATTGCAGCGCGCCAGTCCGCAAATGATTGGGCCGAAATTGCTGTCTGCGATAGCCTTTACCGACTCGAAGTCTCCGGGAGAGGCGGCCGGAAACCCGGCCTCGATGATGTCGACCTTAAGCTCGGAAAGAGCCTTCGCTACTCGCAGTTTCTCCCTGAGGGTCATGCTGCAACCCGGAGCTTGCTCGCCATCGCGCAAGGTGGTGTCGAAGATTCTGATCCTGTTGTCTGACATCGCTCTGTCTCCGCTGTAGTGTCGCTAAGTAATTACTCTTCCAGCCAATCCATCCGGCCACGCAGATCCTTGCCGGTCTTTTCGATTGGGTGCTCAAGATCGGCCTGCATCAGACGCTTGAATTCAGGCATTCCGTTCTCGCTCTCGGCGATCCAGTTGCGCGCGAATGTGCCATTCTGAATATCGGTCAATACGTCTTTCATCGCCGCACGCGAGGAGTCGTTCACAACACGCGGGCCGGAAATCATATCGCCCCAGGCCGCAGTGTCACTGATGAACTTGTGCATCTTGGCGAGACCGCCTTCGTGCAGGAGATCGACGATGAGCTTCAACTCGTGCATGACCTCGTAGTAGGCAACCTCGGGTTGATAACCCGCCTCGACCAGCGTCTCGAATCCAGCAACGATAAGTTCGGTGGCCCCACCGCACAGAACTGCCTGCTCACCGAACAGGTCGGTCTCGGTTTCTTCCGCGAACGTCGTCTCAATGACGCCGGCGCGAGCTCCGCCGATGCCAGCAGAGTAGGCGAGCGCCTTCTTGAGGGCATTGCCGGTCGCGTCCTGGTGGATAGCGACCAGGCACGGTACACCGTGTCCTTCCTCGTATTGTCGGCGTACAAGGCCTCCGGGACCTTTCGGAGCGATCAACGCAACGTCGAGGTCGTCGCGAGGCTGGACCTGATCGTAGTGGATTGCAAACCCATGAGCGAACAGCAGAAGCGCGCCGTGGTCGATATCGTTGACGACCGAGTTGTACAGCGTTTTTTGTACCATGTCGGGCGTTAAGAACATGACGATGGCTGCGCCGCTGGCTGCCTCGTTAGGTTCCTGTACGGTCAGCCCATCTGCCTCGGCTTTAGCCCAGCTCGCACCGGTCTTACGCAACCCGACGACGACATTGAAGCCGGAATCCTTTAGGTTGAGTGCATGTGCACGCCCCTGGCTGCCATAGCCAAGAATGGTGATTTTCTGATCATCCAGAATTGAAGTATCTACATCTGCTTCCGAGTACATTTGCATGGTGTTTCCTAAGCCTTAAGCATTTACATAAAAAAACCCCACGATCCGTCTGGATGCGGGGCTTGCGTTGTCCGTCAACTGGATACGCGCTACCCGCTCTGCCTCCCAAGGAGAAGCAGTTCGAGCGTAAGCACGAAAAGGTCTGTAACCTGATTCGTTGTGCGCAGTGCATCCATAGCGCCGAATCATGTTGTAACGCCTGTTTGATGTCAACCGTTGCTTATAAGGTTACGGCTGTTACTAAATAAATCATATTAGCAATTAGCTGTAACACCTTAATTCATTGAGGCTAATTCAAATCAAACGGGCGGCAACTACTGCATACATATCGAGTGCTAAAAATATATTGTCGGTAACCGCAGCAGACCTGTCAGGAAGACAGCGTCCATAAACGTTTTTTTTCTGGTTGGGCTCGCACCTTCACGCATTAGATAATCGATGTGGGATATGTCGTTCATAAGACTGGCGATACCTGAACCATGTGTTATTCTTGCCCCGTAAATCCGGGGACCTTAAATAGTAAAGGAACAAATGGCGGGGAAGTCTGGGATAACTCAGGGCAGCCAATTATTAGAGAGAGAAAAGGGGTTCCAGTAAAATTCATCGCCACGCGGCGAAGGTGGAGAGGGCCGCGTGCGCATTTGGTGACACTGTTCGTGTTGCCGTTTTCATTTGTGCATGTATTCAACGGATACGTTGCATCCCTCTCCATAATTTTTTGAAACAACGACCTTTAAGGAGCGTTCATGAAACGGTGCATAAGCAGCAGCCGGCATCTTGCCGCCGCGATTCTTGCGGTTTCGGTATCGATGATCTCCGGCAGCGTTTTCGCCCAGACCGTCGATCAGGTATTGCAGGCTGATCAACGTCGGCTGAACCTGGCGCAACAATCGCAGGAACGAATTAACACTATTGTTGAAGGTACTCGTTCCCTCGAGGATCAATACCGGGCTATTAATAAAGAAATTGACGGACTCAAGGTCTACAACCGCCTGATGAGGGCTCAGGTTGAAGGTCAGACAGCAACCCTGGAAGACATTTCGTTGTCGATGGACCAGGTTGACGTCATCAATCGTCAGGTCTTCCCATTGATGGAACGTATGATTGATGGACTCGAGCAGTCGATCAGTCTGGACGTTCCTTTTCTGATGGAAGAGCGCACCAAGCGTATCGACGATCTCAAATCAATCATGGAGCGCTCAGACGTTACCGTTGCAGAAAAATTCCGCAAGGTAATGGAGGCATATCAGATTGAGAACGACTACGGTACTTCTTCCGAGTACTACACCGAGTCGTTGACTATCGATGGCGCCACACGCTCGTTCAACATGTTGCGTATTGGCCGCATCGGCCTGTATTTCCAGTCGGACGATACGAAGATTACGGGACGATGGAATAACGATTCTCGTTCCTGGGAGATCGACAATTCAGCGCGTAACGAAGTCCGCAAGGGCCTGCGTATGGCGCGCCAGTTGATTGCTCCGGAGCTCATCATCATTCCTGTTCCTTCAGCGGAGGCTTCATAAATGAAACGCTTTACACTCATTATTGCCGCTGGCCTGCTGAGTCTCGGTTTTGTCACGGCAAACGCACAGGAAGAAGCAAGCGCTGCCTCGATGTCGGAACTCCTGCGCCTAATCGAACAGGGCCAGGCTCGCGACTCGCGTGAAGCGCGCCAGCGTGAAGCCGCTTTTGCCCAGGCCAAGAATCAGCAGCAATCGTTGCTGAACCAGGCTCGCGCAGAACGCACCCGCCAGGAAAACCTGTCTGCTCAGCTCGAGAATCAATTTGAAGAGAACCAGCAGCGCATCATTACCGCGCGGCAGGCTCTCGATGAGCGCCTCGGTGCACTGAAGGAGTTGTTCGGTGTTCTGCAGACGGTTTCCGGTGACACGCAGGGCCGTTTCGCCGCGTCACTGACGAATATCGAATACCCGGACCGCAGCAAGTTCCTGGTTCAGCTTGGCAACAAGATGGCCGGTGCCAGCAGCCTTCCCTCGATCGAAGATATCGAGCAACTGTGGCATATGCTGCAACAGGAAGTCGTCGAGTCGGGTAATGTCGCTCGTTTCAACCATCTCGTCACCAAGGCTAATGGCGAGCAGGAAGAAATG
>JBFFOS010000058.1:0-16867 GCA_041574375.1 Woeseiaceae bacterium | reverse complement strand
ATTCATAGCTTCACGGTACTTCGCAACCGTCCGCCTCGCAACTGAAATTCCTTCCTCTTTCAGTAAGTTGGTGATCTTGCTATCACTCAGCGGTTTCGCCGGGTTCTCGGTGCCGATGAGTTTGCGAATTTTCGCGCGAACTGAGGTTGAGGACTGGTCCTCGCCACTGTCCGACGACACGTGAGAGGAGAAAAAGTACTTGAATTCAAACACGCCGCGCGGCGTGTGCATGTACTTGTTAGTGGTTACACGTGAAATCGTTGACTCGTGCATTCCGATCTCTTCGGCGACGTCACGCAGGACCATGGGTTTCATAGCCTCGTCACCGTGCTCCAGGAACGATGTCTGCCGTGACACGATGCTCGTGGCCACTTTCAACAGTGTTTCATTGCGGATCTCCAGGCTGCGAATCAGCCAGCGCGCCTCCTGGAGCTGGGATTTCAGAACGGCGTGTTCTCCGCTACCGCGCAGGAGATTTGCGTACTGCTGGTTGACAGAGAGTCGCGGCACGCCGGTGGGGCTGATTTCGACCTGCCAGCGATTATCAACCTTGCGCACAAAGACGTCCGGAATGACGTACTCGGCTGCCGCCGGACTTACCGCTGTCCCGGGCCTTGGATTACATCCACGTATGAGTGCCAGTGCATCGTGCAGATCGTCTTCGGTAGTTCTCAGGCCGCGCCTCAGCTCCCCATAGTCGCGGGTTGCAACGAGATCCAGGTGATCGGTTGCGATTTCGATCGCAAGTTGCAATGCCGGTGTTTTCCAGTCGAGCTGGCTGAGTTGCAGAACGATACATTCCGACAAGGAGCGCGCGCCAACACCGATCGGGTCAAGATGCTGAATCTTGGTCAGTGTTCTTTCGATTTCCTTCTCAGTGGCGGGTGGTGCTTCGTCGAGGCTGGCGAGGATGTCTCCCAGCCCTGCCTCGAGATAACCGTCATCATTGATTGAGTCGACAATTGCCTCGCCGATGACAACTTCTCGCGGTGAGAAGTGTTCCATCTCGATCTGCCAGAGCAGGTGGTCGCGCAGCGACTGGCCCGACTCATCCGCAAATTCCGAGATCGGGCGGCCCTCGCCGTTCCAGCCACCATCCTGGATGCGCTCGGCTGAGCGGGTTTGCCAGAGTTCGTCGGCTTTGATGGTCTCGACTTCGGCAGTAGTGTCAGCACTGGTGGTAGGGACGTCGGGAAGGTCCTCCATCTCCAGCATGATGTTTTCTTCGAGGGCTTCCTGAATCTGTGCGTTCAGGTCGAGGACCGGGAGCTGCAACAAGCGTATAGCCTGCTGCAATTGCGGCGTCATGGTCAGCGTCTGACCGAGTTTTAACTGCAGCGTAGGTTTTAGCATTGACACTTACTACTCTATAGGCGACTGCGGCACAGTCAAGGCCTCGTCGCCCCAGTTTGCCTCAGAGTTTGAATTCCTGTCCGAGATACACTTCTCGAACATGCTGATTCTCCAGGATTTCTTCCGGAGAACCTGCCGCAATAAGGCTGCCGTCACTCAAAATATAGGCGTGCCCGCAGATACCAAGCGTTTCACGTACATTATGGTCAGTAATCAGCACGCCAATACCACGCTCGCACAGGTGTCGGATGATGCGCTGGATATCCAGCACCGAAATCGGGTCGACCCCTGCAAATGGTTCGTCCAGCAGGACAAATAAGGGGCTGGCAGCCAGCGCGCGGGCGATTTCCACCCGGCGCCGCTCGCCGCCTGACAGGCTGATTCCGAGGCTGGAGCGCACGTGCCCGACATGCAATTCGTCGAGCAGTTTTTCGAGCTCCTCCTCCCGCCCGGCGCGGTCGAGATCGTCACGGTTCTCCAGGATTGCCAGTATGTTCTGCTCGACGGTCAGCTTGCGGAAAATGGACGCTTCCTGCGGGAGGTAGCCGAGCCCGAGCTTGGCACGGCGATGCATCGGCTGTGCGGTCAGATCTTTGCCATCGAGCAGTATTTTGCCGCCGTCGGCCGCAATGAGTCCTACAATCATGTAGAACGCCGTCGTTTTGCCGGCACCGTTCGGGCCGAGCAATCCAACGACTTCGCCGCTCTTGATTTCGAGGGACAAACTTTTGACGACTTTGCGGAGCTTGTAACTCTTGGAAATGTCCTGAACGCTGAGAATACTCATGGATTCCCGGCTTCCTCTTCTTCACCAGCGGCATCCTCGTCGCCCGGCGGCGGTTCAACCCCATTGGCCGGCGTGTACGTAATGCGAACCCGATTGTCATCCTCTCCGGATGAGTCAGCATTGATACGCTGCTCAGTGATGTTGTAGACCAGCACGTTCGATGAGATCTGATTACCGCCTTCAGTGATGGTCGCCTTGTCGGAGAACTCGATCAGGCCGGCGTCGACGTCGTAGGACAAGTGGCCTGCCTCGGCATGTGTGATTTCCTCGGTTCCAGGTCGTTGCAGGTCGTACCGGGCAGGTGAGCCATTTACGATCGCCTGTTTCAGTCGAAACTCGTCAAACAGAAGTTCAGCGTTGTCACACTCGATGTGTCCCGCGCCGATATCGATGATGACATTACCCGAGAAGTACCAGGTACTGTCTTCGAGTTCCATGCGCGTTGCGCGGCCTTCGTCGGCCTGGATACTCACATTGCCCTGCGTCAGGCGCAGGCCACTGAAGATGATCATCGAATTCTTGCCGTCGATTGTCGTGTTATCGGCATCGATGTTCATCGGCAGACGCATGTCGAGGTCATTGACCTGGGCGCCGGACAGCAGTGGCGTTATCAGGAGTGCGATCCCGCAAAGCCAAAGGGATTTCTTGCTTCGTAAAACTTTCATCTTAGGGGGCTATCTTACCGCGGACGTTGGACTTCAGTTCGACCTTGTCGTCGTTCAGTGATGCTAGCATGCCCGTCGCCGTGAGGCTGCGCACTCCGATGCGAATCTGGACCCTGGCGTCGGTTTCGGCGACATATCGCTCGGGGTCAAATTCCAGGTACTGCGTCCGGATCTCCGTGTCCTCATCTTCATCGCCGCTGGAGCCGATAGCTCGCACGTGACCCCGTAATTCAATGCGCGGGCTGCCTTCTCGCAGGGTCGCTTCATCCGCGTGCACGATCCACGGTACGTCGGCGTCGGGAGAGTAGCGTATGCGAACCTTGGTAAATTCGATCCGGTCTTTCGCTTCTTGTTCCGCATACGCGGCTTCAATTTCATAGAGGAGGTGCCCATTCTCACCGGTCCCCAGGATACGAGCGTTCTTCAGGTAGTACCCACGGTGCTCCATCTCATAGGGCAAGTCATCGATCTCAGTCGCGCGGTTGGCCCGGGACAGATACCAACTCCCCAGCGCTGCAGAGGTGAGGACAATCAACAGGACGATGCTGCGAGGGCTCATCAGGCAGCGCTACCACGCGCCGCAATCACGAGGTCGCAAACTTCGCGCACGGCGCCAGATCCACCGGGCTTACGCGTCACGTAGTCACACTTTTCCTGCAACACGGGAACCGCGTTGGCAACGGCAACAGAAAAGCCCACATGCTCCAGTAACGGCAGGTCCGGCATGTCGTCGCCCACGTAGGCACATGTGGTGATGGCGATATCGAGTTTCGCGGCAAGTTCGTTCATGGCGGCCACCTTGTCCTTACACCCGAGCAGGACATGCCGCACGTCGAGTTCCGCCATACGTTTCTCTACGGCGTCGCTTCTGCGCCCGCTGATTACGGCGACTGCGACGCCAGCCTTGATCAACTGGCGAATACCGTACCCATCCTGCGTGTGAAACGCCTTGGTCTCTATGCCATCGTCAGACAGGTAGAACCGGCCATCGGTAAAAACACCATCGACATCGAATGCAACGAGAGCGATTTCGCCCAGCTTGTTGAGACCAACGTTCACATCAGGCCCTCGCGAAACAGGTCATGGATATTCAATGCCCCAATCAGTGTGTTGTTCTCGTCGGCAACGAGCAGCGATGTAATTTTATTCTCTTCCAGGAGGCGCAGCGCTTCGGCCGCGAGCACATCGGCAGACGTCGTCTTGCAGTTTTCATGCATCACATCCCGAATGAGTGTGGTCCGGATGTCGGCGCCAGTATCCAGGGTGCGGCGCAGGTCACCATCCGTGTAGATGCCGAGAATGTTCTTGTTATCATCAACGATCGCAGTCATGCCCAGGCCTTTGTCGGTCATCTCCAGCAAAGCGTCGCGCAAGGTGACATCACGACTCACCGACGGTACCCGGTCGCCAGTGCGCATGACATCGGACACGCGCAGTAGCAGGCGTTTTCCCAAACTGCCGCTCGGATGCGACCGCGCAAAGTCCTCGGCCGTGAAGCCGCGCTTCTTGAGCAGGGCGACCGCCAGTGCGTCGCCCATCGCGAGAGTTGCTGTCGTGCTCGCTGTGGGGGCCAGGTTCAGCGGGCAGGCTTCTTCCTCGACACTGATATCGAGGTGTACGTCTGCCGCTTGCGCCATGGTTGAAAGAGGGTTGCCGGTGAGCGAAACGAGTTTCGCGCCCATGCGCTTGACCACCGGCAGTATCGTGACGACTTCGGCCGTCTCACCGGAGTAGGAGATGGCAAGCAACAGATCCTGACTTGTGATCATGCCGAGGTCGCCGTGGCTGGCTTCCGCCGGATGCATGAAAAAGGCGGGCGTGCCGGTCGAGGCAAGCGTGGCGGCAATCTTATTGCTCACGTGCCCCGACTTGCCCATGCCCGTAACGACGATCCTCCCCGGCGTATCCATGCACAATTGGCAGGCAGCAACGAAGTCGTCGTTGAGGCGGGATTTGAGTGAATCGACGGCGCGCGCTTCGATGTCAAGGACATTAGCGGCCAGCGCGAGCAGCTCGTCCTTTGTCAGCGTGTCAGGCAATGGTCGCCCTCAGCAGTTTCCAGTCACCGTATTCTAACTGTTTTGAGCTAAATGTTTTGCGCGATGACGTAGCCACTGTAGGTGACGTACGCGGTCAGGAGCGCAAAGCCCTCGAGGCGAGAGAGTTGTGCGTTGCCGTTGTAGTCGTAGGTCATGGCGAACAGCACGAGTGTGAACGCAACCATGACAAAGATATGCAGGGAAAGAACCGTCGGCGCCAGCGCTGATGGCTCAATGGTTGCCGCAACACCGATGACGGCGAGCAGATTGAAAATATTTGAACCGACGATATTGCCGATTGCCAGGCCATATTCGCCCTTCAGCGCGCTGGCGAGCGATACGGCCAACTCCGGCAGGCTGGTGCCAAAAGCAACGATCGTGATGCCGATGACCACTTCCGAAACACCGAGGTACTTGGCGATGCCTATGGCACCGTCTACGAGCAATTCTGCGCCCAGCAGGAGCGTACCAAGGCCGATCAGCAGCCAGACGGAAGCCATGATCATTGAGACATCGGTCGGGATTTCCGCCTCGAAGTCCTGGGCAATTGGATCATTTTCGGCCGAGCGCAGGCCCAGGCGCGCCAGCCAGACCATGACGATGACCAGGCCGGTGAGCATCACGATGCCGTCGATGCGACTCAGGAACGTATCCAGGAACAGCGAGACGGTCAGCAGGGACACCGCCAGCAGGGCGGGCATTTCGCGTCGCAGTGTCGCAGATTCCAGCTTGATCGGCCTGATCATTGAAGTCAGGCCGAGTACGAGGCCGATATTGACAATATTTGATCCGATGGCATTGCCGATTGCCAGTCCGGGTTCATGTTGCAGCGCGGCAACAACCGAGACCAGGATCTCGGGAGCAGAGGTCGCGAATGCCACGACGGTCAGACCAATCAAAAGCGGCGCGATACCAAGGTTTCGCGCCATCGCGGCTGCGCCGTGTACAAACCGGTCGGCGCCCCAGATAAGGAGCACGAGGCCTGCGACTACGAGGAGAAGATTGCCGAGCATACGAGTACGTTATCGATTGGGCCGGCTATGATACACAAAACTGCGTTCATGGTTAGGACGTGAGTGAAATTACAGTTACACTGCGCGCCCCTGATTCAAGTGGACTAGGCATGTATGGACCCATCTGAAGTCACAAAACTGATCGAGGCCGGATTCGATGGTGCAATCGTCAAGGTCATAAGCAACGACAATACGCATTACGAAGCGCTCGTGGTAGCTGCAGAATTCGCGGGGAAGCGCCCATTGGCGCGTCATCAACTCGTCTATGAATGCCTGGGGTCGCTCATGGGCAATGAGATACACGCGATGTCGATCAAAGCCTTGACGCCGGAAGAGTGGCGCGCGGCGGGCGGCGGAGCCTGAGGCATGGATAAACTCTCGATTAAGGGTGGCGCGACATTGTCCGGTAGCGTGACGATTTCCGGAGCCAAGAATGCGGCTTTGCCCATTCTGGCTGGCACCCTGTTGGCAACCGAAAAGGTGTCCGTGACTAACGTGCCACACCTCAAGGATGTCACGACAATGCTGTCGTTGCTGCAAATGATGGGTGTGCAGATCACGGTTGATGATCGGGAGGGCGTCGAGATCGACGCAGGTAATGTGGATTGCCCGCAGGCCCCTTATGAGCTGGTCAAGACCATGCGGGCGTCGATTCTTGTCCTTGGCCCGCTGGTTGCGCGCTTTGGCGAGGCCGATGTTTCTCTGCCGGGCGGGTGCGCGATCGGGGCGCGACCCGTGAACCTCCACGTTGCGGGATTGCAGGCCATGGGGGCCAGCGTTGTCGTCGAAAATGGCTTTATCAAGGCCCGCGCAAAACGTTTGCGCGGTGCGCATATCGTATTTGACATAGTTACGGTGACCGGCACGGAAAACCTGTTGATGGCGGCCGTGTTGGCCGACGGTGAAACCGTGCTGGAAAATGCCGCGCGCGAACCTGAGGTGACCGACCTCGCCAACTTCCTTATTGGCATGGGCGCGAAAATTGAAGGGGCGGGCAGCAGCACCATTGTCGTCCAGGGCGTCGACAAGCTGGGCGGAACGACGTACCCGGTCTTGCCGGACCGTATCGAGACGGGCACCTACCTCGTCGCAGCGGCGATGACTGGTGGCAAGATTCGCGCGGTCAATGCTGCGCCGGACACGCTCGAGGCAGTATTGATCAAGCTTGTCGAAGCAGGCGCGAGTATCCAGACCGGAGACGACTGGATCGAGATCGATATGCAGGGCCGTCGCCCCAAGGCGATCGACGTCCGTACAGCACCTTACCCAGCCTTCCCGACTGATATGCAGGCACAATTCTGCGCCATGAATGCTGTTGCAGAGGGCGTGGGCACCATCACCGAGACGATTTTTGAAAACCGCTTCCAGCATGTGCTCGAGATGCAGCGTATGGGCGCGGACATCCAGCTCGAAGGACGCACCGCTATCTGCACGGGTGTCGAGAGGCTCAATGCGGCGCCCGTCATGGCGACCGACCTGCGCGCATCAGCCGGGCTCGTGCTGGCGGGTCTGGCGGCCGACGGGGAAACGGTGGTTGACCGGATTTACCACGTTGATCGCGGGTACGAACGTATCGAAGAAAAGCTCCGGCAGCTTGGCGCGTCGATACGCCGGGTCGTATAGGAGGCAGCAACCGCCACTACTCGGCCGGTTCGTAAAGCCCCTGCGGCCGCTCACCGGCCGTCACCGTAGCCGTGAATCGTTGCCCGTCGCGAAGGCCAAGGATAGTGACGGAATCGCCCGGTGCCGTGCTGGCCGAAATCAGCAATGCCTGGCGCTGTGAGTAAACCGGCTCGCCATTGATCTCGAGGATGATGTCCCCGATGCGCAAATCGGCCGCGGCCGCGGGCCCGCCTTCGTAAACATCCATGAGCATGATGCCGGAATCGCCCTCGACGCCGTTGGCCATTCGTTCGGCATTCGTCAGGTCATCGGGAAGCAGGCCCATATAGCCACGAATAACGCGCCCATTCAGCTTGATTTGCTCGACAACGCCGCGCACGAGATCCACCGGAATAGCAAAGCCAATGCCCTCGGTGCCCGTATCCTGCGCGAGAACCGCCGTGTTGATGCCGACCAGTTCGCCCAGACTGTTGACCAGCGCACCACCTGAATTGCCGGCGTTGATGGCCGCGTCGGTCTGGATGAAATTTGCAAATGTCACCAGCTGATACAGATTTCGTCCCGTGGCACTGATGATTCCCTGAGTTACTGACGTCGACAGTCCGTAAGGGTTGCCTATGGCGAGCACGACGTCTCCAATGCGCAGCTCATTGGACTTGGCGAGCTTGATGGGTCGCAAATTGGGTACATCGACCTTCAGCAAGGCGAGGTCAGTCTCCGCATCGAGCCCGACAATCTCTGGTTCCGCGATGCGGCCGTCGCTGAACTGCACACGGATTTCCGTCGGTTCGTCCTGAAAAACGTGGTAATTCGTGACCAGGTAGCCTTCCTCATCGAGGACGACGGCTGATGCGAAGGCCGTGTCGATCCGAAATCGCGGACGGTCCGTCTTCGCATCTGTTTCCTGCACGAGGCGCTTGGTATAGATATTTGCGACAGACGCGGCGCTAATAGACACGGCATCTGCGTAGCTCGCGGGGCTGGAGTTGTTATTAGCCACGCCGGGCATCAGGTCGGGTCGGACGAGCACGACGACGAACGCGACCGCCAGTCCGACGACAATCGACTGTAATAAGAAGACAAGAGCTGACTTGAATTGCGCCACGCGATGTCCTGGCTATCCTCAAATGTCCCTTTTTAGCACCTAGCCAATTCAGATTGGCCACGTGTATAATGCGCCGTGGTTCCGCACCTAGGTCCGGGGCACCCGTCATCCTGACGGTAAACCGGGTTTGCTGCAAATCTACCAGTGTCGAAACAAAGCAAAAAAGCGCGAAGGCCGTCAACCAGAACGGCTTAATGGGAGTGCCTGATGACCGAAGACGACCTTGATCGCAATAGGCGTCATTTTCTTACTGTTGCAACTGTTGCTACCGGGGCCGTCGGCGCCGGCTTCGTTGCAGTACCATTCATATCATCACTGAAGCCCAGTGCGCGTGCGCAGGCGCTCGGAGCACCGGTTGAAGTGCCGCTGGGCTCGATGCAGCCGGGAGAGATGGTTCGCGTCCTGTGGCGCGGCAAGCTCGTATTTGTGCTGCGCCGCGACGAGACGATGCTGGCTTCCTTGCCGAATATGGCGGATCAGCTGCGCGACCCGGATTCCGAGGTCGTCGAGCAGCAGCCTGACTATGCGGCGAATGCAACGCGTTCCCTGAAACCCGAATACCTGGTCGTCGAGGGCTCTTGCACCCACCTCGGGTGTGCGCCGCTCGAGGATTTCGAGGTGCGTCCGGCTGAAGGCTGGGGAGGCGGGTTCTTCTGCCCCTGTCATGGCTCGAAGTTCGATTTTGCCGGGCGCGTTTTCAAGGGTGTTCCGGCACCGACCAACCTGCGGGTTCCTCCGCACCGATTTGTCAGGGATGACCTGATCCTGATCGGTCAGGACACGGGAGCAGCGTAATGGCCAGAATCGAAGCAGAAGTTGGCAAGCCGCAGGGCGGCTTGATGAAGTGGATCGATGACCGCTTCCCGTTTACCAAGACGATGGAACAGCACGTCACCAAGTATTACGCGGCGAAGAGCTTCAACTGGTGGTACGTCTTCGGGGTGCTTGCGATGGTGGTGCTTGTCATTCAGTTGTTGACGGGTATCTTCCTGACGATGAACTACAAGCCGGCGGCCGCCGATGCGTTTGCCTCGGTTGAGTACATCATGCGCGACGTCGAATGGGGGTGGCTCATACGCTACATGCATTCAACCGGCGCATCGTTTTTCTTCATCGTCGTCTACCTGCACATGTTCCGGGCCATGCTGTACGGGTCCTACCAGAAACCCCGCGAACTGATCTGGCTGATCGGCATGCTGATCTTCCTGGTCCTCATGGCCGAGGCTTTTGCGGGCTACCTGCTGCCCTGGGGGCAGATGTCCTACTGGGGCGCGCAGGTGATTATCTCCCTGTTTGGCGCGATCCCGGTTGTTGGCGATGCGCTCGTGGAGATCATCCGTGGCGACTATTCCATCTCTGATATCACGCTGAATCGTTTCTTCGCCTTGCATGTGATCGTTCTGCCGCTCGCGCTGATCGGGCTCATTTTCGTTCATATCGTGGCATTGCACGAGGTTGGTTCGAACAATCCCGACGGCATCGATATCAAGAAACACAAAGACGAGACGGGCAAGCCGCTTGACGGCGTGGCATTCCACCCCTACCACACGTCCAAGGATCTCGTGGGCATTATCGTCTTCCTGATGATCTTTTCCGCGGTCGTGTTCTTTGCGCCGGATATGGGCGGTTACTTCCTCGAGCACGCAAATTTTGTGCCGGCAAACGTAACGGCCACGCCCGAGCACATCGCGCCGGTCTGGTACTTCACGCCGTACTACGCGATACTGCGTGCCGTTCCCGACAAACTATTGGGCTTCATCCTGTTTGCAGTGGCGGTATTGCTACCGTTGTTCCTGCCGTGGCTCGATCGAAGTCGAGTGCGGTCCATCCGCTACCGCGGCTGGATGTACAAGACAGCATTGACCACGTTCGTCATTACGTTCTTCGCCTTGTTGTTCCTTGGCCTGGCGCCGGCTGAAGGTGTTTACGTAACGCTGGCGCGCATTTTCTCGGTACTGTATTTCGCCTTCTTCCTGCTCATGCCGTTTTACACGGCAATGGACAAGACGAAGCCGGTGCCGGACAGGGTGGTCTACCATGACTAATCTGAAGAAGCTTGCCAGCTTGATGGCACTGGGCGCGTGCTTTGCTGCGACGCAGGGTTACGCTGCGGGTGGTGGCGGCTCACATATGGAGCCTGCTGACATCGACCTGGATAACGTTGCGTCCCTGCAGCGCGGAGCGCGTAATTTCATGAATTACTGCTCGGGTTGCCACTCGGCGGAGTATGTACGATTCAACACGATTGGAAAGACGCTTGATTTGTCGGAAGAGCAACTGATGGACAACCTGATGTTCAATGCCGACAAGACGTTCGAGACGATCCGGGCGGCAATGCCGGCAAATGATGCGGCTCGTTGGTATGGCAAGGCACCGCCCGACCTGACCCTGATGGCCCGTGCAAGAGGCGCTGACTACGTCTACAACTTCCTGAAGGGCTTTTATGTGTCAGAGACCAGCCCCACGGGCGTAGATAACCTGGTACTCGCCGGAACGAGCATGCCGCATGTATTGTGGGAGTTGCAGGGTTACCAGGCGGCAAATTTCGATCGTCACGAGAATGAAGACGGATCGGTCACTACGGCGTTTGAAGGCTTTGAGCCATTGAGCGCCGGATCGATGGATGCTGAGGAATACGATGACTTCGTGCGCGACACGGTCAATTTCCTCGCTTACATTGCAGAGCCGATTCGCTCGGAACGCCGCAAGCTTGGTGTCTGGGTGATAATGTTCCTGATCTTTTTCTTCATATTGTCTACACAGCTTAAGAAGCAGATCTGGAAGGACGTTTAATGATGGCAGTAGTATCTAACAGGCGTTCTGTAATGACGCTGTTTTCCCGGCCAACGGACATTCACAGTCATCGTGCGCGACTGGTGCTGGCTGAGAAAAATATCAACATTGAGATTTCGAACATCCCCGGGCCAGAATTGCCCGAGGATCTCATGGATCTCAATCCGTACCATAGCGTGCCGACGCTGGTCGATCGTGATCTCACTCTGTACGACTCGCGTGTGATCATCGAGTATCTGGACGAACGTTTTCCGCATCCGCCGTTGATGCCGGTTGACCCCGTGACACGTGCGCAATTCCGCCTGGCGCTGTTCCGCATCGAGACCGATTGGTACTCGATCGCAGAAGAGGCCGAAAACAGCAATGACGGGAAGCTCGGTACGAAATCTCGCAAGATGCTGCGCGAGAGCATTCTGCAAAGCATCGAGCTGTTCCGTGCGCGTCCATACTTCCTGAGCGAGGAGTTCTCACTGGTGGACTGCACAATTGCACCGCTATTGTGGCGCCTGCCCGCATATGGTGTGGATCTCGGCCCCGATGCCGAGCCCATCGAGGAGTATATGAATCGCGTATTCGCCCGTCGTTCCTTCCAGCAGAGCCTGACCGAGCTGGAGCAGGAAATGAGGCTGTAATTGCGGATTTATAAACGGCAAAACACCAGATCCCGGCCGCTGTGCCGGGATTTTTTTTGAGGTTATGTTACCTCCCGCGCAGCTTGGCAAAACGGTGGTAAGCTACGCTTAGTTGAGCACACGCTCAGGAACACGATGAGTCACCCCAGCCTTTCAAAACGTCCTTACCTGATTCGTGCAATGCACGAGTGGATGTGTGACAACGGACACACACCGCATATTGTCGTTGATACGTCATTCGACGGCGTGGCTGTGCCGCAGGAGCACATCAAGGACGGCAAGATAATTCTGAACATTAGCGAAACCGCTGCGCACAACCTCAAGCTGACCAATGACGCGGTCAGCTTCCGGGCACGATTTGGTGGTGTGCCCTTCGACGTCTGGGCGCCGATACGCGCGGTACTGGGGATTTACGCGCGTGAGACGGGGCAAGGCATGATCTTTTCGCACGACTCCGAGCAGCCCGCGGCGCCGGAACTCAAGGAAGAGGTCGAAGACACGCGCTCACGCCCGCATCTGACAATCGTTAAGTAAACTGTCCCTTTATCCTACGAACCTAGTAGTGTTGTGTCGATCAGGTCGCAAAGACAGTGAATGACAAGCAGGTGTACTTCCTGGATACGCGCGGTTCGCGTAGCCGGTACTCGTATTTCGACATCACCCTCTTCGAACATATCGGCCATGCGGCCGCCATCGCGGCCTGACAGCGCCACAACCTTCATGCCACGCTCATGGGCGGCGTTGATCGCGCGAATCACATTCTCCGAATTGCCGGATGTCGAGATGCCGAGCAGGACGTCCTGTGGTTTGCCCAATGCGCGTACCTGTTTCGAGAATATCTCCTCGTAGGAATAGTCGTTGCTGATCGACGTCAGGGTCGATGAGTCGGTAGTCAATGCCATTGCGGGCAAGCCCGGCCGTTCCATTTCAAAACGGTTCAGCAATTCCGAAGAAAAATGCTGTGAGTCCGCGGCTGATCCGCCATTGCCGCAACTCAGGATCTTGCCATCGGCGAGGAGCGCATCACTCATGATGCGGCCGCCAGCAGCGATGCTTTCTGCTAGTGCTTCGGCCGACGTCTGTTTGGTCGCAATGCTCTCTGCAAAGTGATCGCGAATTCGGGTCAAGGGATCCATGTTTGCTCCGGAAGAAGTATTCAGGCGAATTCTATCAGGGCTCACAGGGTCGAGTCATTGGGACGGAAAGCATCGCGTATCCATGTGATGGCGGGCGGATCCTCACCTTCGAGGGCAACGACATCAAAACGCATGGTCAGAGCTGCAAATTGGTGGTTGCGCGCAGCAAACATCGCAGCGGTGCGAATAATCTTGCGTTGCTTGTGACGATCGACTGTAACGACAGGCTCCATGAATCCTGATGAGCGTCTGTAGCGAACCTCGATGAAAGTGAGGCAGCGCTGATCAAGCATGATCAGGTCGATTTCACCACCGCGGCTGCGGAAGTTGCGTGCGACGGGACGCAGGCCCTGGTCGAGGAGAAACTCGTGGGCGAGTTGCTCGGCGCGGTCGCCTAGAGCTCCTGTAGTTCCAGGTCCCACGGCGACTCATCCGCAACATCCGGTGCGATAATTTCGCCGTCGTCGCTCATGTCCTGGATCGGACCACCGACGTCCAGCAGGTCCGGCAGCGCGACAACTTCGCCACGCTGGAATTGGGCCCAGGCGAGGCGGCGGTGGACGCGTCCATTTGCGTCCAGGAACAGAGTACCTGTCGCGCCGTCGAGCTCACCTATCGAGCCGCCGCGCGCGGCGTACAGTGATGCGATCAGGTTGTAAGCGTCATACCCCATCGCATGCAAACGAGCCAGGCGACGCTCTTCGGGCCAGTATTCGGCAAACTGCGCGGGCAGGTGTGCGATCCATGGCTGCGGGTCAATGACCCAGGGCGTATCGGCAAACATGATTCCGTTCATGTCGGCATTGGAGCGGCCGTCCAGGGAATTGACGGACGATGTCGAGTACACGGGAATGTCGCCCGAGTAGTGAAACTTGAGCTGCGCCTTGAGCAGGCGCCCGGCCGGAGCATCCGTCGCAAGAAAAATAAATTCCAGGTCCTGGCGACGGCGCGGGTCAAACTGTAATGCGCCGCCGATATTCGCGCGCAAGCGCTGGTAGCGACGAACGCTACCGGTCAGGCCCATGAGATTTTCGATCTCATTGGAGAAGTCCTGGTTGCCAGGCGTATAGGTTCGAAAGTCGAGAACCTTGCCACCCAGTCCTTCGAACTCGGTCGCAAAACTGGTCAGAAGCCGGCGTCCCCAATCATTGTTTGGTAGCAGCGCGACGCCGTATTCATGGCCGTCGCCGAGCGCTCGCTGCGCCGCGGACATGGCCTCGTCTTCAGGTGCCAGTGCGAACTGGTACAGCCCTGGAGGAGCAAGCGTGTCATCGGCCAGGTAATTCAGGGTCAATACCGGGACCGGCACCAGAATATCGTTTGCCAGTTCGGTGACGTTGCGCTTGAGCAACGGACCAACGACGAACTCGGCACCATCGGCGACTGCGGTCGCATACGCAGCGCTGGCACCCCCTTCGCTGTTTACATCATAGATGCGTACGACTTGTCGATCATCGAGCCCAAATGCCGTCGCGAAATAGGCTCCAAGGAATCCGTTTTGCAGGGCTTTGCCGGCGCTGGCGGCGTTGCCGGATAGTGGCAACAGCAGTGCGATCTGGCGCGGGTACTCGAGCAACAAGTGCTCGGGCAGGTCGAGTTCGCCGAGGATCATCATGGCGGGGTGTGTTGGATTCTCGTTGCGCCAGCGAACCACGCCGTTACTCCAGCCTACGCCCTGACGCCCGGTGGATACGGCAATGGAGCCAATCGTCAACCAGCCACGAATGACAGGGTCTGTCGCTTTATCGGCTGCGTTGCGCAAAGTGGTCGGGCTGCTGACCAGCAGGCCCTGCCACAGGCGCGTGCGATTTTGTTCAATGCCCAGACGGTCTTCAACCCAGGTCTCGCGTTGCGTCATCAATTCGACCGCACGTGCGGGTTCCTGTTTCTGTATCCAGGCATCGGCACGCAGCGCCTCGACACGCAGTCGATCACGACGTGATAGCGATTGCCGACTCATCGGCTCCAGAAGCGCCAGGGCTGCATCTGCGTCGCCGTTATAAAGGTATAGCGCGGCCCTGTCGGTATTCCACAGCGGCACCAGGCTGCCCGACGTTGGCCGTGTTACGCCATTGAACGCGCTTCGCGCACGTGTAACGTCCCCGGCATCGAGGAACTGTTCGACCGCCAGTAATGTATAGCGATCCCGCTCGCTCCCGCTCGCGTCCACGGCGAGCCCCATGTAAGCGCTGGCCGCGTCGGCATGATCACCATTACGTGCGAGGCGTTCGGCGCGACTTTCCGCAGAGCCGCCAACCTCGCCAATGCCTGTCGTGTCACAGGCACTCAGCGCAAACAGACTCATAGCCAGGATGACGACGCTTGCCAGTGAGCGTCGTTCGCGTGCAGGATGTAAAAACGTAGTAATCATATTGTCAAAACCGGATACGGATCCTTGGCCAAATGAGCGGCACTCTGTTCGTTGTTGCAACGCCGATCGGCAACCTTGAAGACCTGACACCGCGAGCGCGCCAGACGCTCGCGTCAGTGGATCTCATTGCTGCCGAGGATACCCGGCACACCATGCGATTGCTATCCAATATCGGTGCGAAACCGGCACTAATGGCACTGCATGACCATAACGAAGAAAAGGCCGCACAGACTGTTATTAACGCACTTGAAAGTGGCAAGGATGTGGCGCTGGTCAGCGATGCGGGAACGCCGCTTGTAAGTGACCCGGGATTTCGGCTCGTGCGGGACGCGCATAAACAGGGCATCAAGGTCGTGCCGTTGCCTGGTGCAAGCGCAGTGACCGCGGCGCTTTCGGCCGCGGGACTGCCAACGGATCGATTCTGTTTTGAAGGATTTGCGCCGTCGAAGCGCGCCGCACGCAGGAAGTGGCTGGGCAAGCTCGCAGACGAATTACGCACGATCGTCCTGTACGAATCTGTCCACCGAATTAATGATTGTCTTGCTGATCTGGTGGAACTATTTGGTGCCGACCGACATGCGTTCATCGGTCGCGAACTCACCAAGCTTCATGAACAATGCGTTCAGGGAACGCTCGGCGACCTGAAGCGCCAGGTCGACGAGGGCGATATCGTCAGCAAGGGCGAATTCGTGATTGTCGTATCAGGTGCTGAGCGACGCGATGACTCGGATATCGACGTCGATCGCATGCTCCGGTTGCTGAGCGCACACCTGAGTGCGAAAGAGGTGGCGCGTATCACGGCTGAGCTAACCGGACAAAAAAAGAATGCGCTCTACGAGCGCATCCTGGCGTTGAAGGCGGGTGATGCCGACTCGTAAGCGGCGACGTACGTCGTTTAAATGGACAGATTGCGGCCCTTCTCCCGTGGTGATCCTGTAGAATCCGCAGCCGAGAAAGCCGGAGTTGGCCAGACAACCGCTGTAGTTCGCTATGGAGGAAAGTCCGGGCTCCTTCGGACAGGGCGCCAGGTAACGCCTGGGGGGCGTGAGCCCACGGAAAGTGCCACAGAAAATATACCGCCAGCTTCGGCTGGTAAGGGTGAAATGGTGCGGTAAGAGCGCACCGCGCGACTGGCAACAGCTTGCGGCACGGTAAACCCCGCCCGGAGCAAGACCAAATAGGGGAGCAGGGCAACGCACGGCGCCCCCAATAGGGGCGCTTGGGCGTTGCCCACCGTCGGTTCCGAACGGGCTCCCGGGTAGGTTGCTTGAGGTAGCCGGTGACGGCTATCCCAGATGAATGGTTGTCGATGACAGAACCCGGCTTATTGCCGGCTCCGGCTTTCTCACT
>JBFFOS010000057.1:0-16911 GCA_041574375.1 Woeseiaceae bacterium | reverse complement strand
GCACATCCATGTGCTTCACGGCATAAGGCCGTCCCTGGCCAAAGCCGCTCTCGCACATCCATGTGCTTCACGGCATAAGGCCGTCCCTGGCCAAAAAACGCCCCGCTGCTTTTCAGCAGCGGGGCGGAGCCAACAGACAAATCGAGCGGGGGAGCGGGGACTTGTCTGATATCAGGGCTCGAGTAGGTAAATGCCTATCTTGTTGGCCGTAAGCACGTTCGTGTCAGTGTCATAGGTGCCAACGGCATGTATCGAGCGTGTTGCAGTCGCGCCAAGACTCGTGGTCAGGTCGTCGATAAAGTCACCGAAGTCCGAATACATCCGCAGGCTGTCGGCAGTCTTGATGTAGAAAGCTGAGCGGTCTGTCTCACGTGGCACAATCGCTGTATCCGAATCGAGCGACATCAGGTCGATCAGCATCGTGCCTTGCTTGATGTAATGACGAGCGCCAATGTCTTCATTGCTGAGATCGAGCACGATTCCTTCCAGACCGAAGCTCGTGAACGGCGCAAAGGTTCCCTCGAAGCTCCACGTCAAGCCGAGTACGCTGCGGACCTCTTTGAAGCCGACGACGGTACGGCCAGTGAAGTCAGGAGGTGCTTCGCCAAACGCGCTGGGGAAGCCTCTGGCAACGATCGGCCTGCCGGCTGCAAACGCCGCCATCGTCAGACTACCTGTTTCGATTGCGTAGTTATCGGGATCCGCATCCAGCCCGGGTTCTCTGCCAGTGCCGGTGAAATCGAAGATCTCAACACGGCGACGGTCAATGCCGTGCAGTGTTATTTCGGTCTGGCCATGCATGACGGTGTTGACGACACCGCTGAGGTGCGTCAGGTGCATGCGAACCACACCTTGCGTGGCGTCGAACAGAACCTGCGGTGAATTTGCGTCTGTTGTCGACGTGGGGGCTTGTGCTCCGTGGATCGTGACGCGCTGGCCAATCGAAATGGCGCCGATTTCCAGGTCGCTGTGTCGATAACCGTCGCGGAATACCTTGGTCACAGGTCCCACTTCGACGACTACGTCATCATGGAAGTAAGCGCGCCGGTCCCAGGGAATGATCGTCGCGCCGCGAATGGTCAGGAAATTACCGTCACGCTTGATGACGTTGCCGACGACCGCATCGCGATGGAATCCGGGCACGCTGGAGCCACCCAGGACCCTGTATGCGGTAAATTCCCGTTCTGCAACGTTGAAAGTACCAGCCGCTACGGTCGGTGTGCCTGCACCGGCGTCCTCAAGGGCACGAAGACCCTCGACGCCGACGAACAGCATTTCGTTGACCTCGAATTCGGTGCTGTTCGTGACATGAACGGTGACCTGTCCGAAATCGCCATGGCGATCATGGAAGGGCCTTAGCGCGACTGTGTAGGCCATTGTGGTTTCGTCGACACCGATGAGTGGACCTCGGACACGAATGTCCTTTTCATCCACCGGGAATACCTCGGCGATAATGAACTGATCTGTAACAACCTCCGCAGGCGTCGGTACGCTATCGACGGTGTGAGATGCCTCCAGGTCAAAGTCGAGCTGCAATAGTGCTGCTCTGCCTTTCGTGATCCGTAGCTGGTCGCGATCGGACAGCTGAATCGTCAGCTCGGTCTGCGTCAGGATGTTACCGATATCATCCATAACGACCGCTTGTCTGGACTCACCGCCGGCCTCGACGAAGACCTCTGAATTCGTGTAGTCGATACGAATCGTGCCCGAAACATAAGTCGCCGGCGGAATATGCGCGGCCGCTACGAGTTCCGTCAGGTCTACATAATCTGTGAAATTAATGCGCGTCGTCTGCGGCAGCGTCTCGATGATGCGTCCGTTCGCCGTTTCGAGTTCGAGCGACAGAACGTCGACAGTGTAATTAAGGAAGTCGCCATCGGCGTCAGTCATGCCGATGAACACTATGCCGCATTCGGCGTAAGTTGCGGGATTGCTGGGATCGCAGTCCACGGCCGCGACCGGGTTGGGGGTCGTTGTGGTGTCCGTTGTGCCGCCGCCACCGCAAGCGGCGAGGATCAGGGCGAGGCTAAGCACAATGCCCCTGTACGCGAGTTTCATGGCAATCTCCTTGTGCGCGTGTGTCTCGGTTCAGGGCTATAACGCTGCAGGCAAATTATGGTTGACGCCGGGCTCGATAACACGCATTTGCAGGCGGGAAACCTGGAGCAGAAACCAAAAAAATACAGCGACTTAGCTTGTATTCCATTGCCGACATGTCAAAATGTTTTCCCGTATGCCAAATTCTCCCGACACTACCACCGCTACGGGAATCCGCCACCGGAAGCCGCGCGCGGGCGAGCGAACCCGCGGCGCAGTCGATGCGATGCAAACCAAGTTTGCGGTTGGTGTACAGAATCTCGACCCACACGTTTACATCGATCAGCTGCAGGCGAATATCGACGAATTGCCTGATGCATCGGGTGCGGACGCTGCCTTCATTGCACTTATCAGCGAAGACGGTCGCGCGATCGAGACGGTATTGTCATCAAGCACCGGTTTCGCCCAATGCACACCAGGATTGCTCGCGGACGAAAAACTTGAAGACTGGCTATGGCTGCGCGGTCGCCTGGGGCATCTGCGCGTGGTTGAAGTTGCCGATACGCTGAAAGGACCTAAAGCAGCCCAGGACGATCTTGAGCGACTGAACGAGTTGCACATTGGGTCGGCGCTGATTATTGGTTTTTCGGTGCACGGCGAGATAGCAGGCTTTCTTGGCATCGCGAATGAACAGCCCGTCGACGGTTGGGACGCGAACCTGCATCTGCTCATGAAACTCTTTGGCTCGTCTCTGGCTGTGGGCCTCGAACGGGTTCGCGACAAGGAAATTCTCGCAGAACTCCAGGAGCGTAATTCGCTCGTCGCCATGACGGCCAATGATGGTATCTGGGATTTTGACGGCCAGACAAAGCGCATCAATCTATCCCGCCGCTGGAAAACCATGCTTGGCTACGATCCGGATGAGGAGGACGTCAAACTCGACTGGTACAACCTGGTACACCCGGACGATATCGCGCGCGTGCAGACGCGAATGCGGGAGCATCTTGAGGGCAAGGCACCGTTCTTCGAGTCAGTGCACCGGATGAGGCACCAGGGTGGCGACTGGCGGTGGATGAAGAGTCGTGCGAAATGTGTTCTCGACAAGAACGGCCGACTCATTCGCTTGTTGGGTGTCGAGGTCGACATCACCGAACGCAAGCTCTACGAAGACGCGCTTTTCCGCGAGAAAGAGAGTGCGCAGATTACGCTGCAGTCAATCGGCGACGGAGTCATCACCACCGACGCCAAGTGCAACGTTGAATACGTCAACCCGGTGGCCGAGGAACTGACGGGCTGGAAAGTCGACGATGCCAGCGGGCGCCCGATCGATGAGATCTTTCGCGGTTTTCACGAAGAAACCTGTGAGCCACTGGAAAATCCGCTTGCCGTGGCGATACGCCGCGACCGCGCCATTAAATCGGTTCGACCCACCCTGTTGATACGCCGCGACGGTAATGAGCTTTATATCGAAAGTACTGCGTCGCCGATTCGTGACGGCAAAGGGATTGTCTCGGGTGGAGTGCTCATCTTCCATGATGTCAGTGAGTCACGCGACCTGAACCGTCGCCTGAGCTACCACGCGAGCCATGACATCCTGACCGGTCTTGTCAATCGCGCCGAGTTCGAGAATCGGGTCGAGCGCGCACTCAAAAGCGCTCGGGCACGCGAAACGTCTTACGCATTGCTGTATCTCGATCTGGACCAATTCAAGATCGTGAATGATTCCTGCGGTCACAGCGCGGGTGACGCGCTGCTCGGTCAATTGGGAACCCTGTTGAAGTCGAAGATTCGCTGGCGGGATACCTTGGCGCGACTCGGTGGTGATGAGTTCGGCGTCTTGCTCGAAAGCTGCAGTCTTGAAGAGGCAATGAACACGGCCGAAACGCTTCGGATGGCAATCGGTGAATACAAGTTCGTATGGGAAGAGCGGACGTTCAGGCTGGGGGTGAGTATCGGCGTTGTGCCGATAACGGCCGACAACGAAGATGTCGCAGCATTGCTGACGGCAGCAGACAGCGCGTGCGCAGCCGCAAAAGAAGCAGGCCGTAATCGTATTCACAGTTTCCAGGAGAACGATATCGACCTGATGCGCCGCCGCCGCGAAATGCAGTGGGCTGCCCGGATCAATAACGCACTCGAAGACGACCGTTTTGAATTGTTCCGCCAGACGATTCAGCCATTGCAAGTGGAAGAGGACGGTGCGCACTACGAGATCCTGTTGCGGATGCGTGATGAAAACGGCGGCATTATTTCGCCGGGACTGTTTATCGAAGCCGCCGAGCGCTACGGCATAACGCCCAGTATCGATCGCTGGGTCATTCGTAGTGCATTCCGCTGGCTCGTCTCGGAGGCGGACGAGCGTGAACGTCTCTCGCTTTGTTCGATCAACCTGTCGGGACAGAGTCTCGGCGACGAGAAATTTCTGCCGTTCGTCGTCGATCAGTTTCAGATGAGCGGCATCGACGCGACCAAGATCTGTTTCGAAATCACGGAAACCGCAGCCATTGCCAGCTACTCACAGGCAAACCGGTTTATCAACGCATTGAAGGAACTGGGCTGCATGTTCGCCCTTGATGATTTCGGCACGGGTCTGTCGTCATTCGGTTACCTCAAGCATTTCCCGGTCGACTTCCTGAAGATTGACGGCAGCTTCGTCAAGGAAATTCTCCATGACCCGATCGACCGTGAGATGGTCCGGTCAATTAACGAAATCGGACACCTGACAGGAAAACGGACGATTGCCGAGTTTGCGGAAAACGAAGAGATCATCACGATGCTACGCGGCATGGGTATCGACTACGCGCAGGGATACGGTGTATCCGAACCCAAACGTGTGACCCGGGCGGTCGCCTAGACAGAAGTGAATACCTCGCTTCAGATTCCTCGCGGCGTTATCGCGCCACTCCTGACACCGTTTAACGAAGATCACTCGGTCGCTACCGACTTGTATATTGCACATGCTCGCCATTTGCTTGATACCGGGTGCGCGGCACTCGCGCCGTTTGGAACGACAGGCGAGGCATTGTCTGTCGGTATCGATGAGCGTCTCGCAGCAATTCGGGCGCTCGTTGATAGTGGTATCGACCCGGGCAGGATGATTCCCGGAACGGGCCTTTCCAATGTGGCCGATACGGCGCGCCTCTCGCGAGGCTGTCTTGAGATGGGATGTGCGGCTGTCATGACATTACCGCCTTTCTATTACAAGGGCGTCAGCGAAGAAGGGCTGTATTCCTACTTCGCACAATTGATTGCTGCCGTCGGTGCAGAGGCGCGGATATTTCTCTATCACATTCCACCTATCGCCATCGTCGGTATTCCGCCACAGCTTGCCGCCCGTCTTCACCATGATTTTCCGGAGCAGATTGTCGGCATCAAGGACAGTTCGGGCGACTGGGGTAACACGCGTGCCTTGCTGGAAATTGACGGCCTGATCGTATACCCAGGCTCGGAGCTGCCGCTGCTTGATGCCTTGGCACTCGGGTCCCCCGGCTGTATTTCTGCGACAGCGAATATCAACTGTACGGCCATCGGTCAGGTGATCGAGCTATTCGATCGGGGGGAGAACGATGCAGCGCATGCGTTGCACGCTAAGGTTGCGCAATTCAGGAAGGTGATCCAGGCGTACGCTCCGATCCCTGCACAGAAACGCCTGCTCGCAGAAAGTACCGGTGATCCGCGATGGGCTCGCGTCCGTCCACCGCTGATGGCCATGGCGGAAGAAAAAGGACGGGAGTTGTCCGCGGCCCTTGCAGCTATCCGTGAATCTTGAACAGCATTGACAGATCGGCGGCTCGTATATTCTTTGTGATGGCCCCGGTAGAGATATAGTCCACACCGGTCTCCGCCACCGTGCGAATCGTATCCAGCGAAATATTCCCCGACGCTTCCAGTTCGGCGCCGACTATCCCGTAGCTTGCGTTTGTCGCGACCGCCTCACGCAATTCGTCGAGCGAGAAATTATCCAGCAGGATGCGCGCTGCCCCGGCATCCAGTGCTTCGAGCAAGCCGGCATGATTTTCGACCTCCACTTCAACCAGAACATCGGTGGCGGCGTCAGCTGCGCGCTGTAATGCGGCGGTAATGCTTCCGGCAGATTTGATGTGGTTTTCCTTGATAAGAATGGCATCGAACAGGCCGACACGGTGATTCATGCCGCCGCCGCAGGTAACCGCATATTTCTGCGCATGCCGAAGTCCGGGAATCGTCTTGCGTGTGTCCAGCACCTTTACGCCGGTGCCATCAATTGCAGCAACATACTCGGCCGTGACCGTCGCTGTCGACGACAGCGTTTGCAGGAAATTGAGCGCCGTACGTTCGCCGGTCAATAGCGCGCGGGCCGGCCCGACAAGCTTGCAGATAACGTCGTTCGCCTCTGCGTGGCCACCATCGCCGATATACCAGTCGATGATGACGTTCTCATCAAGTTGACGATAAACCTCGTCTACCCAGGCTTCGCCACACAGCACGAGTGATTCGCGCGCGATGATCTGCGCGCCGACAACAGCCTCTTTATCAATCAGCGACGCGGTAAGGTCACCGGCCCCGACGTCTTCGGCAAGTGCTGCCGCGACGCCGGGGCCGATAGAGGCTTTAACTTGTTCGGAAAGCAAACTTAATTACATGATCCAGCCGTGGCCAGCTCCAATCATGCTCATGACCATCGGTATGGACATCAGTGTATTTGAGCGCGAAGCCAGGAATGCCGTGTTTTTGGCTTTGGCAACTTCATCGGCGCTGGCTTCGACCATACCCAGAACTTTCTTCTGGTTCGGCCAGATGAGCACCCACACGTTGAACAACATGATCGTACCCAGCCATGCACCAACGCCGATCGTCATCGCGTACTGGTTTACGGGATCCGCGTTCAGACCAAGCATGAAGGCGTTCGCGAACTGCCCTTTGTGGAAAAGAAAGGCTGCACCGGTGAGCCACGTCGCCAGTGCGCCCCAGCGGAACCAGGCGAGTGCGCGCGGCGCAACGTATTTGGTAATTCCGGCGCCGCCGGGACCACCTTCGTCGCTCATTGCTTCACCAAGTGCCGGTACCTGCACAAAGTTGAAGTAGTACAGGAGGCCAATCCATGTAATACCGGACAGCACGTGCAGCCAGATAATGAGGGATTGGGCTTTTACGCCAGCCACCATGTGATTGCCTGACGTGGCAAGAACAATAATGACAGCGAGGATGATGCCGGCAATGATGGTGCCGCCAATGCTCTTCAAGGGATTCATCGTATGCTTCTCCGAGAATTTCTGATTTTTTGGATATTTTCCGGAAGGTTATCGGGAATTCAGCCACCCGCAGGCTGTCGGTATTATAGAGATTGAATGCGCGAAAGGCGAAAAATGTCGGTACAATCGCCGCTTCGCTTGGAGGGTACGCATGCGACTTTCGCTGATTTTTCTGTCATTGCTGCTGTTGACGGGCTGCACGGCGCTGGTTGTCGGCGGTGCGGCAGATGGCGGTTATGATCGTGGCAAGAACGAGCGATCGTCTTCGGTGGTCGCATCCGACTCTGCGATCACGGCCAGGATCGAGGGCAAATATGTGGCCGATTCGGTCGTCAGCGCGTTCGATATACACGTCCGTACCTATAAGGGTACGGTTTTCCTGAGCGGCAGGGTTGGTAGCTTTGTCGCGCGAGACCGGGCCGCGAAACTTGCGAAAGAGACCGCTGGTGTTACCGCGGTCAATAATCAAATTGTTATTGAGGATCGAAGTAAATGAGCGTCAAGGAAAGAATTGAAGAACAGCTTGGGTCACACGATGTTCTCCTGTACATGAAAGGAACGCCGGACTTTCCGCAGTGCGGTTTTTCCGGGCAGACCGTGGCAGCACTGAACGCTATCGGCAAACCGTATGCGTTCGTCAACATCTTTGAGGACCCGGAGATCCGGGACGGGCTCAAGGAGTATTCGAATTGGCCAACATTCCCTCAACTCTACGTCAAGGGTGAGCTCATCGGCGGTTGCGATATCGTGGTGGAGATGTACCACTCTGGCGAGTTGAAGGAACTGCTGGAAGGTGACGCCTCTGAGTAGAGGCGCACCGTAATCTCTTACGGCTGAGGCGGGGCGTTTCTTAGCGATTTTTCGAATATATCTCGGTAGCGGTTCACCACCTCACAAAACAGGTCTGCCGTCATTTCCGCATCGTACGATGCGGAATGGGCCTGCGTTTCGTCCCAGCCGATTCCCGCAGCTATCGACGCGCGTGCGAGCACGGTCTGGCCGAATGCCACGCCAGCCAGGGTCGCTGTGTCGAAACAGCTGAATGGATGAAACGGATTGCGTTTGATGGCTGATCGTTCAATCGCCGCGTTGAGAAACCCGAGATCGAAATGCGCATTGTGGCCGACCAGTACGGCACGCGAGCAGCGATTCTCGCGCACGGATCGACGCACCTCGCGAAACGTGCGCTGCAGCGCGTCGCGCTCGTCGATCGCGGGGCGCAGCGGGTGATGTGGATCGATGCCGTTGACCGCCAGTGAAGCCGCTTCCATGTTCGCACCTTCAAATGGCTTCACGTGGTAGCGAATCGTCTCGCTTCGAACCATGTTTCCGTCCGCGTTGATCTCCAGTAGCACGGCAGCAATTTCCAGGAGAGCGTCGGTTTCCGCATTGAAGCCACCGGTTTCGACGTCCACCACAACCGGGAGGAAACCGCGAAAGCGGTCTGCCATTCTTATTTCATCTGACACTTAGGATTTTGCCTTGAGCAGGTTCTCGTCGAGAATCGCGCTTATCGTATAACGGACGCCAAAGCCGGTGAACTTGGACGCAATATGACCGAGACCACCTTCATTGTCCCCGGCGGCCAGGTCCATGTGCACCCAGGGTATGTCATTCTCGATGAACTCCGCGAGGAAGCTCGCGGCGAGTATGTGATCACCCGTGCCTTTGACCGAGCATTGCATGAAATCCGCGGTGTCGCTCTTTAGGTCATCCAGGAACTCTTTGCCGATCGGGAATGGCCAGACGCGTTCCCCACTGTTGCGACCGATACGCTTGAGAACCGGGTGCAGGTCGCTTCGGTTGGTAAAGACACCTGAGTAGCGGGTCGTCAGTGCCCGCACGCAGCTGCCGGTCAACGTGGCGTAATCGAGGATCATGCCGGGCTCGTCCCGACTGGCGAGTACCAGTGCGTCCGCCAATGCCATTCGACCCTCGGCATCGGTATGAACTGTCTGAATGGTCTTGCCGTTCGCCGCTGTAACAACGTCCTGTGATTTGTAGGCGTTTGGGCCAGTGCGGTTTTCGGTGATCGCAAGCCAGCAGTCCACGGCGATCGGCAATTGCATCTCACTGATCGCGAGGAATGTACCAAGTGCGACGGCGCTGCCCTGCATGTCTGCGTGCATATCGAGCATGAACTCGAATGGCTTGAGGTTGGTGCCGCCCGTGTCGAAGATAATGCCTTTGCCGACGAGGCTGAGGTCCGCTTTGGCACTGTTCGCGTCCGGCCGATAGCGCAGGCGCACGATGCTCGCGCTGTCGTTGTCATTACCCTGAGCGACGGCGAGAAATGCACCGCAGCCCATGGATTCAAGTTCCTTGGTCCCGAACCGTTTGTATTGCCAGCCACGTTCCTTTGCCATGTCGCGGATCAGGTTCGCGTAACCGACCGCATCCAGTACGTTGGGCGGCTGCACGGTGAGCCAGCGAGCAAGGTTGTTGCCTTTTGCCTCAGCTTCGGTGCGTCGGGTGTCGATCTTCTGTTCAACGCCAAGCAGGCGGATGCTCCTGATTGACGCGGGCTTGCGCTTGCTCTTGTAGGATGGGAGTTTGAAGGCAGCGGCCAGGGCGGCGGCGAGAACGTTCTTGACAAGGGCCGTCTGCGCAGCCGTGTCGAATCCGACGGCGCAAATCCCGAGGCAGCCGGCTTTCTGGGACGTCGCAGCAGTGACGAGCTTGCGGCCGAGAGTAAGTTGCTCAAAGGTGCTCGCATTTGCGGCGATCGTGCCGGCAACGACCAGAGTTTGTTTCTTGTTGCCCAGCCGCGTGGTGAAAGCGGGCGTCGAACCGGCCGCATGTTTGCGGTAGACGGCCTGCAATTTCGCGCCCTGTGGCAGTTTGCCGAATACAGTTCGCGAGGGTTTCGCAGGTAGTATCAAAAGTAACTGATCAACGGTCTCCAGGGATTTCGCGTCGACGCGGCCAAGCTTTTGATAAATACGGATATCGTGGATGTCTGGATTTACGTTTTGCATCGAGTTCTTATCTCCCCGCTAGGCTTGACCCTCGTTCTTCAAACACCGAATATGTCGCCCCGACGTGCGACCCTGTCGGCCCGAACAAGGAAGCGGGCATCCTAGCAGGACGCGTCATCTAATTCACGTGAAGACCAGCTAAACCTTATTAAAGGCCGGGCAACGAAAATATGAGCAGTTTCAACCCTTTTGACGATATTGATCCGCTCGAGACCGGCGAATGGCTGGAGTCTATTGACTCGGTGCTGTCACAGCACGGTCCGGAGCGCGCACACTTCCTTCTGAACCAGATGATCGACTACGCGAGGCGCTCGGGTGCCTACTTGCCGTACAGCCCGAATACGGCGTACCTGAACACGATCGGCACGGCCCGCCAGCCTGAGTATCCGGGCGACCGCTCGCTGGAGCGTCGCATCGAGGCGTACCTGCGCTGGAATGCCATGGCCATGGTGGTCAACGCGAATCGCGTCAGCACGGAGTACGGTGGACACATATCCAGCTACGCCTCATCCGCGACCTTGTACGAAGTAGGTTTCAACCATTTCTGGCGTGGTGCGACGGACAAGCAGGAAGGCGACATGGTGTTCATACAGGGCCATTCATCGCCCGGTATTTACGCACGCGCATTCCTCGAAGGCCGGTTGAGTGAACAAGAACTCAACCGCTTCCGCCAGGAAGTCGGTGGCGGCGGCCTGTCATCGTACCCGCATCCATGGCTGATGCCGGATTTCTGGCAATTCCCGACAGTGTCGATGGGGCTTGGCCCGATGATGGCGATTTATCAGGCTCGCTTCATGCGATACATGGAGCATCGCGGACTGATTGAGCCGACAGATCGCAAGGTCTGGTGTTTCTGTGGCGACGGCGAGATGGACGAACCCGAGTCAATGGGCGCCATCACGATGCCGGTGCGCGAAAGTCTCGATAACCTCGTCTTCGTCGTGAACTGCAATCTGCAACGCCTCGACGGTCCCGTGCGGGGCAACGGCAAGATTATCCAGGAGCTCGAAGCGGCTTTCGGGGGCGCCGGGTGGAACGTCATCAAGGTCATCTGGGGTTCGAAATGGGATCCGCTGCTTGCCGAGGATCAGTCGGGCAAGCTGCGCCAGGTGATGGAAGAGACAGTCGACGGCGATTACCAGAAGATCAAATCGAAGGACGGCAAGTACGTGCGCGATACGTTCTTCGGCAAGTATCCGGAAACAGCCGAGATGGTCGCGAACATGTCGGACGAAGAGATCTGGCGCCTGAACCGTGGCGGACATGATCCGCTCAAGGTTCATGCCGCTTACGATGCCGCGACGAAGCACAAGGGTGGCCCGACAGTCATCCTGGCGAAGACGGTCAAAGGATTCGGCATGGGTACGGCAGGTGAGGGCCAGAACACCGCCCACCAGCAGAAGAAGATGGACCTCGAGGAGATCAAGACCTTCCGTGACCGCTTCAACATCCCGATTACCGACGATCAGATCGGCGATGTCGTTCCGTATTACAAACCTGCGCCGGACAGCGCCGAGTACGAATACATGATGGAACGGCGCCAGGCTTTGGGCGGTTTTCTGCCAAGCCGCCGGGAACAATCCAAAGCCTTACAGGTACCGCCGCTGGAGACGTTCCGTACGCAGCTCGAAGGCACCGGGGAGCGCGAGGCGTCGACGACAATGGCGTTTGTTCGGATGCTTACAGCCCTGACCAGGGACAAGCAGATTGGCAAGCATATCGTACCGATCGTGCCTGACGAGGCTCGCACTTTTGGCATGGAAGGCATGTTCCGTCAGATCGGCATTTACGCGTCCAAGGGGCAGCTTTACGAGCCGCAGGATGCAGGTGAACTGATGTACTACCGCGAGGACAAGAGCGGCCAGATTCTCGAGGAAGGCATTAATGAAGGCGGTGCGCTGTGTTCGTGGATAGCTGCTGGCACGTCGTACTCCAATCACGACGTCCCGATGGTGCCGTTCTACATCTACTACTCCATGTTTGGTTTCCAGCGTATCGGCGATTTTGTATGGGCCGGTGGCGACATGCAGACGCGTGGCTTCCTGATTGGCGGCACGGCGGGGCGCACTACCCTGGCGGGCGAGGGCCTGCAGCACCAGGATGGCCATAGTCTGGTTGCCGCATCGACAGTTCCGAACTGCCATTCTTACGATCCAACCTACGCTTACGAACTGGCGGTGATCGTTCAGGACGGTCTGCGCCGCATGATCGGTGAGCAGGAGAACGTGTTTTATTACATCACCTGCATGAACGAAAACTACGTGCAGCCGCCTATGCCTGCGGGCGTGGAAGACGGCATCCTGCGAGGTATGTACCTGTTGCAGGTTGGCGGCCAGGGCAAGATCCGTGTGCAGCTGATGGGTTCGGGCACGATCCTGCGCGAGGTGCTCGCTGCTGCCAAACTCCTGATGGATGATTTCGGGATTCCGGCTGATGTCTGGTCGGTTACGAGTTTCAACGAATTGCGTCGTGATGCGCTTGAAGTCGAGCGCTGGAATCATCTGCATCCGGATGAACCGCAACGAAAGACTTATGTAGAACAGTGTTTCGGCGATCGGGCAGGCCCGTATGTTGCGGCGACGGACTATATGAAGATTGTTGCAGACCAGATTCAGGGGTGGGTACCCGGCAACTTCTATTCGTTGGGCACCGATGGCTATGGACGGAGCGATGCGCGCAAAGCACTCCGCGAGCATTTCGAAGTCGATCGACGTTTCATTGCAATTACGGCATTGAATGCACTGGTTGAAGACGACGTACTCGATCGAAAGACGGTCGCGGAGGCGATCCGGAAATACGGTATCGATCCGGATCGTCCCGATCCAGTGACACTGTAGACGGAGCACATACGTGGCGAAGACAATCGACATAGTGGTTCCGGATCTTGGTGATTTCGAAAAGGTTGAAGTCATCGAAGTTCTCGTAGGTGCGGGCGATACGGTGGAGCGGGAAGACGGCCTTGTCACGATCGAAACCGACAAGGCATCCCTGGATATTCCGTCACCCGAAAACGGGGTAATCGAAAAGCTGACGATCAACGTCGGTGACACGGTCTCGACCGGTGATGTCATCGGTCAGCTTACGATGGAGGTCGGTGATACGGTCGTTATTGCACCATCCATCGCATCAAAGCCTACCGGGGACACGACGGTCGTGGCCACGGCAGCGAGCAAGGAGCGCAAGACAGGCGGCAAGCAGACGCTCGTGGTTCCGGATCTCGGCGACTTCTCGGATGTCGAGATTATCGAAGTGCACATCAAGGCTGGCGATACGGTCGAAGTCGAGGACTCGCTTGTCACGCTGGAGACCGACAAGGCCGCGATGGACGTGCCTGCCGTGGTTGCCGGTTCAATCCAGTCCGTGCTTGTCAAAGTCGGTGACAAGGTTTCCGAGGGAGCGTCGCTGGCCATTATCGACGCAGTCGCGAGTGAAGCGCCCGTGGAGGCCGACATGACGGGCGCAACCGAGGCCGCGCCGGCAGAGGCAAAATCCCAGCCGAGCCCGCCACCGGCGGAGGCGCTTGCAAGGTCGGTATCAACCGGCCAGTCCGCAAAATTACCCCCCGTGGACGAAGCGGGATTTGCCAAGGCTCATGCAACGCCATCCGTCCGCAAGCTGGCGCGTGAACTTGGCGTAAACCTCGTGCAGGTTAAAGGTAGCGGCCTTAAGAGCCGGATTCTGCACGACGACGTCAAAGCATTCGTGAAAGCGATCCTGACCGGAAAGGCGACCGGTCCGGCAGGCGCAGGGCTTCCCAAAACGCCGGTCGTCGACTTCGCGAAGTACGGTGAGATCGACGTCCAGCCGCTTACGCGTATCCAGAAAATATCAGGGCCAAGACTGCAGGCGAGTTGGATCAACCTGCCGCATGTCACACAACATGATCTCGCCGATATCACGAAGCTCGAGGCGAAACGCCAGGAACTCAAGGGACCGGCGAAAGAGCGGGGCATTGGGCTGACGCCACTCGCATTCATTATGAAAGCCTGTGTTGCGGCGCTCAAGGAATTCCCCAAGGTCAACTCGTCGCTATCCGAAGATGGCGAGAGCCTGGTCTACAAGCAGTACGTCCATCTCGGATTTGCCGCGGATACAGACCAGGGATTAATGGTCCCGGTCATTCGCGACGTCGATCAGAAAGATGTCTACGAGATTGCGCAAGAACTCGGCGAACTGTCTGCGCTGGCGCGCGAGGGCAAGTTGAAAGCAGATCAGCTTCAGGGCGCCTGTTTTACGATCTCGAGCCTTGGTGGTATCGGTGGCACGGCGTTCACGCCGATCGTCAATGCGCCGGAAGTCGCGATTCTGGGCGTGTCCCGGTCGACGATGCAGCCAGTATGGAATGGTTCGGAATTTGAGCCGCGCCTGATGTTGCCGCTGTCGTTCTCTTACGACCACCGGGTCATCGATGGTGCGCAAGCAGCACGTTTTACGACGTTCCTCGGCCAGCAGCTGTCCGATGTTGACACGCTGCTGCAGGCGATTCCGTAGTGGCCATCCAACTCACGATTCCGGACCTCGGCGACTTCGACGATGTTGAAGTCATCGAAGTGCTCGTCGCGCCCGGGGATACGGTGGCGGTTGAAGAAGCGTTGATCACGCTGGAGACGGACAAGGCTTCAATGGACGTGCCGGCCGAACAGGCAGGAAAAATCATATCGGTGGATGTCAGTGTCGGGGAGCGCGTATCGCAGGGCGATGCCATAGTCACGATAGAACCTTCGGCCGGTGAAGTGCCTGTGGAGAAGATTGAGGAAACTCAAAAAATGTCCGCGCCTGAGGTCGTCGCGGCAACGAAACCGACCGGAGACGCGACGCATCAAGCAGAGCTCGTCGTAATCGGCGCGGGGCCGGGGGGCTATACAGCCGCGTTCCGTGCTGCCGATCTCGGTATGGACGTAGTGCTTATCGAGCGTTCTCCCAAATTGGGGGGTGTCTGCCTGAACGTCGGTTGTATACCCTCGAAAGCCCTGTTGCACGCGGCGAAGGTCATCGATGAGGCCGAAGCGATGGCGGAACACGGCGTCGTATTCGGCAAGCCGACCATTGACGCCCTCAAACTGCGCAACTGGAAGAACGAAGTCATTGGCAAGTTGACCGGTGGTCTGTCGACGATGGCGAAGCAGCGCAAGGTGCGCGTCATCGAGGCGCGTGCCGAGTTCGAATCGCCCAATCGCCTGCGTCTCGACAACGATGAAACAGTCGACTTCGAGAAGTGCATCATTGCGGCCGGATCTGAGCCGATCATGCTGCCCAACCTGCCGGATGATGTGCGTATCGTGGACTCCACCGGCGCACTCGAGCTTGCGCCGATTCCGAAACGTCTCCTGGTCGTCGGTGGCGGTATTATCGGACTTGAAATGGCGTGTGTTTATGCCGCACTGGGTACCGAAGTCAGTGTCGTCGAATTGATGGATTCCCTGATGCCGGGCACAGACAAGGATCTGCTGCGCCCGTTCATGAAAATCGTGAAGGATCGTTACGCAGCAATCATGACTTCCACGAAGGTCACCGGTATGCGCGCAACGGTGCCTGGCATCGAAGTTACGTTCGAAGGCGACAAGTCACCGTCCGTCGGTGTCTACGACCGTGTATTGATCTCAGTCGGGCGCCGTGCAAACGGCGACAAGCTCGGTGCGGACAAGGCAGGAGTAAAGGTCGACGAGCGTGGCATCATCTCGGTCGACAAGCAGATGCGTACCAACGTGCCGCATATTTTCGCGATCGGTGATCTCGCAGGCGGCCCGATGCTGGCCCACAAGGCGACGCATGAAGCCAAGGTCGCCGCGGAAGTTGCACACGGTGACAAGAGTTTCTTCGACGCGCGCTCGATTCCGTCAGTAGCTTACACCGACCCCGAAGTTGCGTGGGTCGGGTTGACTGAAACAGAAGCAAAAGAGCAGGGCATCGAGTACGAGAAAGCCCAGTTCCCGTGGGCGGCCAGCGGCCGCGCATTGTCGATTGGGCGCTCGGAAGGATTCACCAAGCTGCTGTTCGACCCAAAGACGGATCGCGTGCTCGGTGGTGCAATTGTAGGCCCGAGCGCGGGCGACCTGATTGCCGAGATTGGCCTGGCGATAGAAATGGGTGCCGACGCGACCGACATCAGCCTTACGATTCATCCGCATCCGACGTTGTCGGAAACCGTGGCGTTCACCGCCGAAGCATTCGAGGGGACGCTGACGGACCTCTACATTCCAAAAAAGCGCAAGGGCTAGATGTAACCTCTCAGCAGGTTGGTCACACGGCACTCCACGTTAACTATCATTAACAGGCCCGAATGAAGCCGGGGCCGGACAGGTAGCCGAACACGCCTCGCGAGTTCCATCCTCGCCGCGAATTTCTGTCGAACTGCCAGCTCGGCTATAGATTCGGCTACCTGTCCCGCCCCGTCTTGATCACGGCATGGAATCGGCGCACGAACCTATGATGCGTTTGAAAGAGCGCAGTGGACAACATACCCGAATCTATAGCCGCAGGCGTGTGAGGGTGTGTTGTCCGCTGCGCTCTGTGTGACGTGTATCAGCTCGTTGACACCCGATGTGACCAACCTGCTGAGAGGTTACATCCAGCCGATCGGAATGACGCATTATTTGCGGGCGAAGTACCACTTTTCGACCAGGTACAGCACGATACCGATGAGCAGCAGGATCGATACCTTGATC
>JBFFOS010000056.1:0-17742 GCA_041574375.1 Woeseiaceae bacterium | reverse complement strand
CAGTGTTGAGCCATGATAGGACGGAAACAGAGAAATCACCTTCCAGCGTTGTCGCTGACCGGTTACGTACGCGTATTGCCTGGCGAGTTTCAAGGAACTTTCGACGCACTCGGAGCCGCCCGAAACAAAAAATATTCGGTCAAGTCCCTCAGGCATCAGCGATGCGGTCAGTGTTGCAAGTGACTCAGCCGCCTCGTTCTCAAAGTGAAGTCGATAGGCGAACGTCGCGCTATCCATTTGACGCTTCATCGCATCCAGCACACGTGGATTCGAATGCCCTATGTTGGAAACCATCGGACCACTCGACGCGTCAATGTAGCGCTTGCCGCTCGAATCCCACAGGTAGATGCCTTCGGCACGTGAAACACGTGGGCGACGACCGCCAGTTTGATAGAAAAGGTGACTTTCGCCCATGACTCTCGCGCAATCCGTTGATACTTGTCCCAGCGCCGTCCCGCTATTCAACTTCATAATGCGAAACGGACCACGTCTTGCGATTGTATTCATCGCAGCTAAGACGCTCTTTTTAGTGTAACAACGCTACAATGACAATCATTCGTCGAAGCTTACCCGGAACACCTGATTTGCGACACACGCTATACCTGTTGAAATTTGCGTCGATCGTCGGCCTGACCATCGGCTTGGCACTGACCACCTCCGCGCTCGCAGAGAGGCGCCCGGTGCTGGATCAGATCAAAGTCCCGCACAACTATTACTTCCGGGAAATGTACCTGCCTCAGCTAACGTCCGGACCGAGCGCGCTTGCGTGGACGCCCGATGGCAAGGCACTTGTGTATTCAATGCAGGGCAGCCTGTGGCTGCAGGCCATCGATTCTGACACGGCCATGCAACTTACCGCCGGACCCGGCTACGACTTTCAGCCTGATGTATCGCCCGACGGCACCGAAGTCGTATTCGTTCGATACCTCGCGGGCGCACTCGAGATTCATCGTCTCAATATCGAAAGCGGCGAAACATCGGCGCTCACCAAGGGTGGTGCTGTGAACCTCGAGCCACGCTGGTCGCCGGACGGTGGCCGACTCGCATTCGTCTCAACCCGCGGCGCCGGTCGGTTTCACGTCTTTGTCGGCGAACTCAGCGACGGGCAGTTGACCGCGATGCCGGTAGTTGAGGAACGGGAATCCAGCATCGAACGCTACTACTACAGCTCGTTCGACCACGAACTCAGTCCGGTATGGGCAGCGGACGGTCAGTCACTTTTCTACGTCAGCAATACAGAAGTACCGTACGGCACAGGCAACATCATGCGACTGTCACTGGAAAACGACGCCAAACCCAGCCTGGTTCGCAGGGAAGAAACATCATGGAACGCAAGCCCGGACGTTGCCCCGGACGGCCGCCGAATTGCCTATGCGTCGTATCTTGGCAGGCAATGGCATCAACTCTGGGTCGCTCACGTTGACGGCGTTGCAGAACCGTTTCCGCTGACCTACGGCAGCTTCGACATCACGGCACCTCGGTGGTCGCCGGACGGCAGCAAGATTGCCTACATCACCAATGAAGGCGGCGATACGGCAATTCAGATCCAGGATTTTGTCGGTGGCCGCAAGGCGGCCCTGGAAACAAAGAACCGGGAATATCGTGTGCCGATGTTTGAACTCGAACTCCGGGTCGTCGATATTTACGGCAAACCGGTCGCGGCCCGCGTCTCCATCGTTGGTGGTGACGGCCGCAGTTATGCGCCGCAGGATGCATGGATACATGCCGACGACCATTACGATCGCAAAGACAGGCAGTTCGAAACCAAATATTTCCACACCGATGGCAGAGCGACGATCACCGTGCCGGCGGGTCCGACGCACATAACCGTATGGCGCGGCTTTGAACACGAGACCGAACGTCGGCTGTTGAATGTCGCTGCAAACCGCGACAACGGCCTGACGCTGCGCATGGCACCGCTGGACTTGCCGGACGAATGGCTTAACTGGCTCAGCGGCGACGTACACGTACATATGAACTACGGCGGCAGCTATCGAAATACGCCTGCCCGCATGATTGAACAGGCACGCGCCGAAGATCTGGATGTCGCTTTCAACCTGATCGTGAACAAAGAGCAACGCATCCCGGACATTGAGTACTTTTCGAGTGAACCAGATCCTGCCAGCGATGATGAAGTCCTGCTCCTGCATGCGCAGGAGTACCACACCAGTTATTGGGGACACCTGGGTTTGCTGGGGCTTGATAGTCATCTGCTGATCCCTGACTACTCGGCGTATCCGGGCACGGCAGCTGCAAGCCTGTACCCCGACAACGTCACTGTTGCGCGACTGGCTCATGAACAAAATGCCGCAGTTGGTTATGTGCATCCGTTTGACGCACCGCTGCCAGACCCCGCGAATAACCCGGCATTGACGCATGCGCTCCCCGTCAGCGCAGCACTCGGGCTTATTGATTACTACGAAACCGTGGGCTTTGCGGATCACCGGACATCTGCCGAAGTCTGGTACAAACTGCTGAATTGCGGTGCAGAAATCGCTGCTGCCGGTGGCACCGATGCCATGGCAAACTATGCTTCGTTACGCGGACCCGTCGGTCTCAATCGCACGTACGTACGCGTTCCCGGCGACCCGCGCCTGCCCACAGATCGTCGCGACGCGTGGCTTAACGGGCTGAAGGCCGGCGCATCGATCGCAACGAATGGCCCGCTTGTTGGGCTCGCAGTTAACGGGCAGTACCCGGGTAGCAGAATTGCATTGGCAGGCGAGGACCTCGAAGTCCGATTCGAGGGGTTTCTGCGTTCAACGTTCGACGTCGCTCACCTCGAGATCGTCCTCAATGGCAAAGTCATCGAATCCTTCGACAAAGCCGATGGACAGACCAGCGCGAATATCAGCGGCAGCATAGCAATTGAAGAAAGCGGTTGGCTGCTTCTGCGCGCCTGGAGCGATAAACCGCACCCGATGGTGCTCGATGCTTATCCCTACGCAACGACGAGTCCTGTGTACATAACAGTAAACGACAAGCCGCCACAATCCACGGAAGATGCCGAGTACTTCCTCTCCTGGGTCGGCAATCTGCGAACTGCAGTCAATTCGCACGAGGACTTTAACAGCGACCACGAACGCGAAGAGATAATTCAGCACCTGGATCTGGCAGAGACATACTACGAGCGTTGCCGTCAGCAGCTGGAGTGAGTCGGTAACGATACAGGCCGACTAGAGAACCTCGTCAATATCCGGCAACCACTCGCGCCAATAGGCGAGCTTGGCGCGTAGTTCGGTGACCGCATCATCAGGTTCTCGCCGCAGCAAGCGCACGTGATCGCCTGGCCGCAGCTGGCCCAGCACGTGTCGATCAACACGTGCGACTTGCGCAATTCGCGGGTAGCCCCCAACCGTGCCCGCATCGACCGAGAGCACATAAGGCGACCCGTCTTCGGGACACTGGATCGTTCCGGGAATGACACCCGCACTCGGCATCCGACCGTCCGAAGATACCGCAAGCCTCGGACCCTCGAGGCGCACGCCCATGCGATCGGCACGACGAGCAACCGTCCAGTTCGTATTGAACAGGTGATCGAGGCTGTCATCGTCGAGCAAATCCGTTTCACGCGCGATACATGTTCGCAAAGCCCAGGTTGACGACATTGGCAGGCGAAACTCGTCTGGCGTTCTTGCCGACTCAGCGACGACGGAATCGCAGCGAAGCACATCGCCCGCGAGCAGCGCCCTCCCCTGCAGGCCGCCAAATCCGGCCTGGAGGTTTGTTGATGAGGAACCCAGTACCTCATCAGCCGCGAAACCGCCGGTCACAGCGATATAACTCCTCGCGCCGATCTCGGCGGCACCGATGGCCAGTTGGTCACCAGCACTCGCAGTCCGGCTTTCATGAGCCTGGATCTCGTCACCATTTAGCGTAACCACGGCAACAGCGCCAGTGACTGCGAACGCACATTCACGGTCGAAGCGAAGTGTCGGACCCAGCAGCGTTGCCTCAAGTGCCGGCGCATCCCACTCGTTACCGAGCAAGCGATTGGCCAGGGCGAGTGACAGTGGATCAGCGGCCCCACCGCCCGGAACGCCCTGGTATCGCAGACCCACTCGCGGTCGCGACTGGATTGTCGACTGGAGGCCCGGTTTGATGACGGTAATTGTCATCCGTCGAATTCGTCAGCTGAAATAGCCTTGAACCGAACCCGCATGCCGGCTTCGAGTACAAACGGCGGTTTCGCATGCGGATCAAACAGCTTGTAAGGCGTGCGCCCGATAAGCGTCCAGCCACCCGGGCTCGCCATGGCGTAGAGGCCAGTGCGCCCATCCGCAATACCAACGGAGCCGGCCTCAACGCGCTGTCGAGGTTCCTTGCGCCTGGGCACATGCAGACGCTCGTCAAGTCCGCCGATGAACGCGAAACCCGGCGTGAAGCCGACCATGTCCACCGTGTATTCGCTCGCCGTGTGCAACGCGATGACATCTTCGGCAGACATTCCCGTCGCCTCGCATAAAGCACCCAGATCCGGTCCGTATTCACCGCCATAGACAATCGGAATTTCGACAAGCGATGAGGAGATCTGTAATGGCTTGATTCCTGCCGCGAGCACCGACTCCATCGTCTGCCGCACATCATCACCGTCGTACGTCGACGCATCGAACTGCAACACGACTGAATCGATGCCCGGAATTACTTCGAGCCAGTCCCCCGAATCGCGCACGTGACTTGCCAGCGCCTGTGCATCCTGCGGGCTCTCGGTAGTAATCGAGAACAGGTCATCACCGCAACGTGTGAGCACGAATATCTACTCCATGGGATTCGAGTACGTCACGTACAGCGCGTGCTTTCTCGGCTGCGCCCGGCGTGTCCCCGTGTATACACAGCGTGTCAGCACGCACCTTTACGGTCTCGCCGTTCCTGGCCGTTGTTTCTCCGTCTTTGGCGAGGCGCACGGCCTGGGTCGTCACTACCGCAAGGTCTTCGTGAACGGCCCCCGGGTCCTTGCGCGACACAAGCGTGCCGTCAGGCTCGTAGGCACGGTCGACGAATGCTTCCGCGATGAAGGTCAGCCGGTGTTGGTCCGCAGCGCGCTCGAGCTCCGTTCCGGCCATACCCATGAACGCAGGTTCACCCGGCGCTTCGGCTATGACGCGCGCGATGATGTCCGCGAGATCCCGGTTACGCACGGCATCGTTGTACAGGGCCCCGTGTGGTTTGATATGGGTAAGGCGCGCACCAAGCTCCGCCGCAATGTCGGCGAGTGCCCTCACCTGCTCTGTCAGGGACTCGTACAACGCGTCGCCCGACATGAACCCGCTTTCCCGGCCAAAGCCTTCACGATCCGGGTACCCGGGATGCGCGCCGACCGCCACACCGTTCGAGATCGCGTCACGCACCGCCAGGGCCATCGACTCGACGTCTCCCGCGTGTGCACCGCACGCTATGTTCGCACTCGAGACGATCCGCAGGAGCTCGGCGTCAAACGCGGCGCCTTCGCCAAGGTCGGCATTCAGGTCAATGCAAGCCACTTACAATTTTCCACCCTTCTCTTTTTGCTTGTCGGATAAAACCGATTTGTAGAATTTGCCCAGGTCCCTGTCGCGCGTGCGTCTCTCTGCAATCGATTCGCTGTTGCGCCGGTCTTCCGATTGCAGCTTACGGTAGCGCCGCAGTCGTCCAGCATCGAGCAAGCCTCGTTCAATAGCATTCTGCACGGCGCAATCAGGCTCGGACTCATGCGCACAATCGGCAAAACGACATTGCGCAGCCAACGCAGAAATCTCGGCAAAAACATCATCGAGCGCCTCGCCTACATCCACAAGCTGTAGTTCCCTCATGCCTGGCGTGTCAATCAGCCAGCCACCCTGCGGCAGCGCGTGCATCGACCGTGACGTCGTCGTGTGCCGACCCCGCTGGTCGTCCTCGCGCACGGCTTGCGTGTCCTGATGCTCGC
Organism: Woeseiaceae bacterium; assembly: GCA_041574375.1. Classification (GTDB taxonomy): domain Bacteria; phylum Pseudomonadota; class Gammaproteobacteria; order Steroidobacterales; family Woeseiaceae; genus UBA1847. The sequence continues at coordinate 11,837 of JBFFOS010000056.1, read as the reverse complement.
CAGTCAACGTGTTGATGAGCGTCGACTTGCCAACGCCGGACGAACCGAGCAATGCAATCGTTTGACCCGCCTCGCACCAGGGACGCAGCACGTCAACGTCATCAGCGCTGCGCGCGTCCAGGCATTCGACGAGAATTCCGGGCGCGAGGCCGCTCGCAGCCGCCACGAAGTCGTCGGTCGAGTCCGCGATATCTGCCTTGGTAATCACGATGACAGGAAACGCGCCGGCATCATGCGCAATAGCCAGGTAACGTTCGAGTCTCGCGACGTTGAAATCTCGGTTGGCAGACGTGACGATGAACAAGGTATCGACGTTCGCGGCGATCAGCTGTATCTCGCCGGCTGTGCCCGCCGCGCGGCGTTGGAACAAGCCAAACCGGTCAAGACGCCTTCGGACCCGGGGTCCGTTCCTGTCGATAAGCACCCAGTCGCCCACCGTAATGCCCATCTCCCGGGCTTTCGCGGATAACTCCAGTAACTCATGGCCTGCCTCGTGCGCAACCTCGACGCGGCCACGATGCACGTGCAGCACGCGCGCTGGTTGCGTGTCGCCGTCGACATCGACCTGCGCCTGGAAGAACGGCCGCCATCCAAGGGTTTGTAACGATTCAGGTGTGCTCATGAGATACACTACATAGCACGCTATTGTACGTAAGAGAAACGGGTTTCAAATGAGTGTAGTTCTGGTTACAGGCGCGAGCTCCGGTATCGGCGCCTCCATCGCCATCGCCTTCGCCGAAGCGGGCTGGGACGTAATGGCTGCCGGTCGAAACGAGGGAAGGCTCGAGGAAGTGGCTGACGTGTCCGACAAGATTGTCACCTGGGCCGGGGATCTCGCCGAGTCCGAGGACTGCGATGAGCTTATTGCCGACACGATCGACGAGTTCGGCCAGATTGACTGCCTCGTCAACAATGCCGGGATTCTGATTCGTGGCAGTGTCGAAGAGTTAAGTGACGAGGACTGGCGTCACACAATGACCGTCAACCTCGATGTACCATTTTTCCTAAGCCGCGCCGCCCTGCCGTACCTGCTGCAGACAGAGGGCAGCATCGTCAACATCGCCTCTGACTGGGGCCTTAGCGGCGGTGAGCGCGCGGCGTCCTATTGCGCCAGCAAGGGCGGGTTGGTCTTGCTCACAAAGGCCATGGCGAAAGACCATGCGCGAGACGGACTGCGTGTCAATGCGGTTTGTCCGGGTGATGTCGATACACCAATGCTCGCGGCCGAGGCTAAAGCAACAGGCATGGACATCGATGACTATCTCGAAGAGGCCTGCGCTGCGGTGCCCAGCGGCAGGGTGGCCGACCCCGAGGAGGTGGCGTCGCTGACCCTGTTCCTGGCCAGCGACGCAGCGACTCACATAAATGGCGCCACTATCCTCATCGATGGCGGCGCGAGCGCGTAATCACGCACCTGAGAAATCCACTCCACCAAAGACCAGCGAAGGCGACAAGGTCTGCGAGTACGGATGGACGTCGTTGCCAACCAGCTCAAGCTGGCTAAACAGGTCTTTAAGGTTCCCGGTCACGTTCATTTCGCCGACGGGACGGCCGATCTCACCATTCTCGATCATGTGTCCACGCAGACCGAGCGAAAAATCGCCTGTCGTGCTGTCGGCGTTCCCGCCCAGCCAGGACGTGACATACACGCCATTCCCGACCTCTTTGAGCAGCGCGGCAAGCGTGTGATCACCAAGTCCGATGACGCGATTCGACGCAGAGCCGGTCGTTGGTTTCATACCCGCCTTGCGACCGTAATAGGTATCGACGTACAGATTTCGGACGACACCATTCTCGATAATCGGCAGGTAACTCGCGGAAATGCCTTCGCTGTCGAAGTGACGTGAACCGAATCCCCGCGGAATGAGCGGATCATCGACAATCGTCAGCTTCTCGCTGAACGCCCTGGTGCCGACAAGATCGGTCCAGAACGACTGGCCTTGCTGGACGCTTCTTGCTGTTGCGGGCCGCAACAGCCTGCCAATCAGCGAGCCGGCGGCCTGAGCATCGACAAGCATCGCTGTCCTGACCGTCGGGCCTTTCTCCGAGCCCAGCCTTGCGAGCGCACGATCCAGTCCGATGCGCGCGACATCCGACGGCGCAGGTAAAGCGTCGACATGCTGTCCTCCGGCATACCACCCTCCAGAAGCTCGTTTTTCACCCTCGTCCCTGAGCGTGATGTTCGAGCCGTACCAGCAATAGGTCTGCGCATGAGATCCGACGAAACCGTTACTGCTTGCCGATGCCGAGTTGAGCGTCCCATCGTAGACACCTGCGGTGGCCGAAATGACACGTTCGTGATCCGTCGCGACACGGTCAAGCGACTCGCACCACGCCAGGCGTTGGTCACGGCTGATATCGGCGACCGCCGAATCCACAAGATCGAGATCATCTGTGGGGCGCCCACTGAAAAGCTCGGCGGGCGTTAACTGACGATGCTCGTCCGGTTCCAGAGCGCGCGTTATCGCAACCGCCTCGGCAATGAAACCCTCCAGGCGGTCAGGACTAAGGTCCGTCGTCTGGTGGTTCGAATAACGATCATCCGCGTAAATCTGAATATCCAGGCTGCGTGACGTCGTATCCTTCACTTTCTCGAGCGATCCGTCGCGGAACTCGAACTCGACATCGCGGCCTTGTGAAGCCGTGGCCCATGCATCATCCGCGCCGGCGGCCTTCGCCATCTCAACAGCCTGCGCCGCCCTGTTTTGAAGATCAGCTGACATTTTCGCCTCCCACTGTCATGTTGGAGACGAGAACGGTCGGGATTCCCTGCGACACCGGTACGCTCTGGCCGTTCTTGCCACAGGTCCAGCCGCCTGTATCGAGGCGCGCGTCGTTGGCAACCATCGTGATGCGTTTCAGTGATTCCGGTCCATTGCCGATGATGTTTACGTCCTTGATCGGCGCTGTGATCTTGCCTTTCTCCACGAGCCAGCCGTTCTTGACGTAGAACGTGTAGTCGCCTGCGCCAATCTGCACCTGGCCGTTGGTATAGGTCTCGCAGATGATGCCGTGATCGACGGCCGCGATGATCTCTTCCTTCGTGTGCGGCCCGTCTTCCATGAATGTGCAACTCATGCGCGGCATTGGCGAGTACTTGTAGGACTGACGGCGACCGGATCCGGTCGGCCCGAGACCATATTGCTTCGCGCTGATCTGGTCGTGCAGGTAGGACTTCAGGATGCCGTTTTCGACCATGACCGTGCGTCCGGCCTTGTTGCCTTCGTCATCGTAATTCAACGCACCGCGCTCGCGCGGGATCGAGGCCTGGTCCACGACCGTCACGAAAGGCTCGGCCACTTTCTTGCCGATCATGTCGGAGTAAATGCTCGTGCCCTTGCGGTTGAAGTCTGCCTCCATGCCGTGGCCGATCGCCTCATGAAGAAGGATGCCACTTGCGCCGGATGCGAGAATAACCGGCATCTCGCCTGCCGGCGGCCGGATTGCTTCGAACTGGATCATCGTTCGATCCACCGCTTCCTTGACCATCGTCAGGATGCGCTCTTCGCTGTACCAGTCGAACTCCTCGCGCGCCGCAATATTCGAATACCCCGTCTGCACCTCTCCGTCCCGCTTCGCCGTCACCACGACCGTCAGGCGCGTCATCGGCCGGTGATCCGTTACGAGCTTGCCGTCGAGCGTCGCGATCATGACGCGCTCATCGGCGTCGGACCAGTAGACGGCAACCTTGTCGATCGCCGGGTCCATCGCCTTGGCTTTTTCCTCGACGAATTTCAGAACAGGAAGTTTCTGGTCTATACCCACGTCGCTCCACGGCACCGTGGTCGTATAGAGATCACCTGTGCCCTGCGGATTGAATGCCTGTGGTGCAGCGACTGCGCTGCCGGAGGCTATGGCTGATGCCGTGCGGGCAGCCGCCAGCATGGAGGGCATGGTCAGATCCTCGGTGAACGCATAACCGGTCTGCTCGCCAATGACGACGCGCAGACCAACACCCTGCTGAATACCGGAACTGGCACTGCTGACGATGCCGTCCTCGAGTCGCAGTGAGTTGCTTCGCGAATGCTGAAAATAAAGGTCCGACGCATCAGCGCCTCGCGCCGTGAGTTCGGACATGACGCGTGCCGCGGTCGCCTGATCCACGCCAAACCACGTCATGAACGGATTTTCCGGTGTCGCCTGGCTGACAGCTGTCGCATTTTGCACACCACAGCCTTGCAGAAAGGCTGGCATTGTCAGGACGGCGCTACCGAGCGCCATGTGGCCCAGAAATTCTCTTCGTTTAATCGCCATGATCTCTCCCTTGTATGACCAGACTGTTAGATGCCCGGGATCCGCAATTGGTTGCACTCAACGGCGCGCCAGGGCCAGGCCGATGCCTGCTGCCGTCAGGAGCAGTCCCGTCAGCCGATTTCTTAGATTCGTGTACCGCCCGAGCACGTTTCGAGCGGAGTTCGCAAACGCCGCCCACAGCACATCGCCCACAAGCAGTACTGTAAGGAAAACCGCCGCAACCAGGCAGAACCGGGCAAGCGATGCGTCAGCGGTACCGACGAATTGTGGAATAAACGCAGCGTTGAATAGTAATGTCTTGGGGTTCAATGCAGCAATCAGGAAACCGTGCCAGAACATCGTTTGCGCCGCTTCGACCTTCCCGAGGTCACTCGCCGACTCGTTCCAGGTACGTATTCCCAGATAAATGAGATACGCCACACCTGCCCACCGAATCCACGCCAGCGCATCCGCAGCGATTGAGATTACAGCGGCGAGGCCCAGCACAACCAGGGCCAACTGCAGCCCGACACCCGCCGTCGTGCCAAGCGCCGTGTAGACACCGGTACGAAAACCGAATTTCATGCTGTTGGCTACGATAAGCGCGACATTGGGTCCCGGGATCAGGACCAGTACAGCCGTGGCAGCGACCAGTGCAAGCAGTGAATTCATCGACGGCGCCGGCGTCCCCAGTATCGCAACATCATGAAGCCCACGAGCATACCACCAAGGTGTGCGAAGTTGGCGATCCCCGGTGCACCGCCGCTGACGCCCAGATAGAGCTCGAGCAGGCCGAACACAAAGACAAAAGTGATGGCCCGCATCGGGATGGGTGGGAACAGCGGTACGACGATCCTATTGGGAAATGTAAGCCCATAGGCGAGCAGCAAACCAAACAGGCCGCCGGATGCGCCGACTGTCGGGTACAGGCCGCCCTGGAATCCGGCCACCAGCAGTTGAATAATTCCGGCACCAACCACGCACACGAGGAAGTAATTCAGGAAGCGCTTAGGTCCCCACAAGCGCTCCAGGTCCTGGCCGAACATCCACAAGCCGAACATGTTGAAAGCGATATGCGTCAGGTTCCCGTGCAGGAATCCGTAGGTCAACAATTGCCAGGGCATGAAAGGAGATTGCGGATGAGTCGCGGGCCACAGCGCGAAGTTAATCGTCATGAATCGCGGACTCATTTGCTGCAGCGCGAAAATGATGCCGTTTGCAACCAGCAACGCGAAGATCACATTGGGAATTGCACTGCGACTCGCGGGTCCGCGGCTAAACGCGTTTTGGTTCATTCGTAGACGGTCCTTCCATCGAAAGCGGTAATTGTGACTCTGGCATCGCTAATCTCCGACGCGCTAACCTCGAAGAGGTTCCGGTCGGGTTCGACGAAGTCTGCACGTTTGTCCCGCACAACGCGAGGTCAAGCACAGCACCGAAAATCAATGTGGGTCTCAATGGCACTACCATCCTCCACCACCACCTCCGCCGCCGCCACCGCCGGAGAAACCACCTCCCCCGCCACCCGATGACGAACCCGGAGGCGACACCGATGAGCCCAGCGCGGAATTCAAGCCGCTGGACAGATTGCTCGTCGTTTTTGCAAGATTCGACGTATTCCAGGCGCCGTTGTACCAGGAAGGGCGGTAGGCACCACCGTCCGGATTGCGGACTGCCGCAAGCACGTCCGCAAATCTCTCGGACCAGGCTTGTTCAACACCAAGTGCCAGCGCATACGGCAGCAAGGTTTCAAACAAGGCCGGCGTTTTCTCCGGCGGGTTTCGCAGGTTCAGCTCGTCTTTCTCGGCGATCTCGAGGTAATCGGAAAAGCCCATCATCTCGTCCAGCAACTTTCGGCCACGCATCGTCGGCCTCTTCATGATGATGGCGAAGAACACCATGACGAGAAACGACGCAATGATCGTCGCGATAACCAGTACTGTCGCACCTTCGCCAATTTTGACGGCTGTGATTGCCGCCAGGAGGACAATAATGACCGCCGGTACGTTCAGCCAACCGTTCGTCCGAAAATATTGCTGCTTGTAGTCCTGTTGCAGCGACTTCTTGTGTGCGCTGCGGGCACCGCCGAGCACCTCGTGATTCAGATTCTTGAGTGTGACGACATCGTCCTCCGCGAACAGTGCCTCGTAGAGTTCTTTTTCGCCCGGCGCCATGGGCACCAGCGCTTCGACCAGGCTGTTCTTGTGGACCGAGTGCGTATCGTCCTTGTTCTTGATCGTGAGATAGCCTTTTACGGCGAGGTTGACGATCGCGGCCGTCATGACCTTGTCGTCATAGTACATCTGGCGGATATAACGCAGCGACGCCGGAGAGAAGCCCGTGGGCGGCTCATAACGCGTGATAATGACGCCCTCATCCGGGTCCTTGCCATGCTTGATCCATATCGGAATGTAGTAAAGCAGCAGCAATACAAGACCACCCAGCGCGGCAAGCAGGCTTCGGTTGTCCTTCAGCAGCCAGCCAATGCGATCCGCAAGCGTAGGCTCCTTTACATAGCCTTTCGGCCACCCGACCACCACCGTCAGTCCATGTGCAGGCGGCAAGGGCTTGTTCGCCCGGAACTGGACGTTGCCGGCATCATCGAGGAAGCGTCCATAATCCTGTGCTTTGGAGCCGAGCCGTCCCGTATACGCCTCGACGAGCAGGGCGTTACGTGGCGCGTCGAACTCCAGCCTGATCGTTGCGGATGCTTCGTCAATCGGAAATGCCCAGTTGTTGCCAGTCACGTTCCAGTAGAGCTCGTCGTGCTGCTCGAAGAACCCAAGAATGCGATTGGCACGGTAGCGAAACTCGTAGGTGTGTACGCCATGCTCGATGAAGCGATCGGATCGACCAAAGTATGTACGCACGTCGCGCCCACTGCGCACCGTGTGAAAGGCTTCCGGTTCGCCATTGCGCAAGACCGCCAGCGGTTCCAGCGTGATGCGATAAGCGTTGCCGAGGCGATCTTCATAGTCCACCGGGAAATCCCTGTAGATGCCGCGGCGGATTTGCTGCCCTTCGGCGCGAACCTTGATGCTCTCGGTAACTTCGATCATCCCGTCCGCCATGACGCGAACATCGCTGTGAAAACTGAGGATGCGCTCGTCTGCCAGGGCGGCCAGCGGCAGGCAGAGTAATACCAGTGCAATCAGGCGTTTCATTCGACTGACCCGAAGTTCGCGAGTGGCACGTTGGCCGCCTCGTCCGATGTTTTCTGGAAGAAATCCCGTTGCGTGAAATTGAACATACCGGCGATGATATTGCTCGGCACGCTTTCGGTCATTGTGTTGAAGTCGCGAACAGAGCCGTTGTAGTAGCGGCGCGCAAACTGCAGGTAGTTCTCGGTCTCCACCAGTTCGTTCTGGAGACTAAGGAAATTTTCGTTCGCTTTGAGGTCCGGGTAGTTCTCCGCCAACGCTATGAGGCGTTCGATGCCCGCGCTTAGCTTTTCCTCGGCCCTGCCGCGCGCTCGCACATCGGCTTGCTGCATCGCCTCCGAGCGCAGCTCCGTCACTGCTTCCAGCGTCGCGCGCTCATATTTCGCGTACTGATCTACGGCGGTGACCAGCCGTGGTATCAGGTCGTGCCGCCGCTGCAACTGGACGTCGATATCGCTCCACGAGGTGTCGACTCGATTGCGGCTTCGAATAAGGCGGTTGTAAATGACGACGCCGGCAACTCCGAGGAGTGCCAGCGCCGCGATGACTACAGATGTCATGACGATCAGCTCCGCGATTGCAGGAGCGAATCGTATCATCTCATTCAGTCCTCCCAGAACTTATACCAGGGCTTCTTGTCTTTCGCTTTCTGCTCGTCATCGGTCTCATCGTCGGCTTCGTCAGCACCCGCATCCTGCTCGACGCCCTCGCGGCCGGGCTCACGATTTTCCTTGTGCTCGGCCTTGATTGCCTTGCGCTCGTCACGGCGCGCCCTCGCTTCCTGCGACGTCTCGTTACCGCGCCCGGCACCGCGCGCCTGGTCTTCGTCGAGGTCGCCACCGAATCCCTCTTCGTTCTGCGCACGCTTGCGCTCTTGCTCTGCGCGGTCTTCTGCCTCATCGGCAGCATCTTTGGCGCGATCTTTCTGTTGCCGCATCTCGGCATTTGGCGCGCCCTTGCCCTTGCCTTTGTCCTGCTGTGCCATGGCATCTGGTGCAGACAGCATCAGTCCGACTAGAAGCATCATTCCGAAGAACAACCTGCTCATGATCTCACCCTGTTTGATTTCGATATCTGATAATAGCGGCACGCAGCTCAGGCCGCCAGATTCACCGGGCATGCATGCCTGGCCATCGCGCATGCGGGAACTTCAGTAGAAGAACGAGAAGAATATCTGGAAGATATTCGCGTCCAGATCATAAAGCGGTTCTGCACCGAGCGGCTGCCCAGCCGTCAGATCTGAGAACTCGGCGTAGTCGACATGCAGCAAGTTGAGCGATGCCGTTACCTTGCCGCGCTTGATGAAGCCCCAATCGTTGCCGTCATCGCGCAGGAACTCGTAAGCGGCCTGCATCATCAACGTGTAGCTTGTCAGCTCACTGAGTTCCTTGTCACGGCCGCGGAAATTGGTTTCCTCCGAACGCGTGAAAAGATCGCGATAGAAATGCGCGCCTGTCTGGTCGTGATAGCGGAACTTGCCGGTGAACGTCCATTCCTTCCAGGGATGAATGTAGGACAGCGCCACAGTGTTGCCGTCAATGTCCCACGTATCGGTGAAAAATCGATACTCGCCTTCGATTGCCGCGCGGTAGGGCAGAAAATAGCGCAATCGTATGCCCACCGCATTACTCGTTCGCGTATTCGGATAGAGTTCGCCTTCGAAACTGTAGCCAAGCTCGCTATCCGGATCGAAGTAGCGTACGGAACGATACGGATTATTCAGGTAACCCTCTTCCGTAATTGTTTCAAAGTTAACGGACGAGATCAGGTTCTTCGTCAGGATTTGCGTAATACCGACACCGTAGATCTGCCGGTCGAGTGGCTCTTCGAACGTCGGGTCATCCGATTTCCGCACCAGGTCGTCTCCGAGCGCATAACTCAGCGTCAGCGTCGTCAAGTCGCCAAACATGTCCTGGCTCACCGCAAAGCTGACGGTCTCGGCGTCAAAATCAGATTCTTCACTCGTCGTATAGTTGACCCGCATCGTCGTATTGCCGCGCAGGTAATCCATGCCCATTGACCATTGCGTGCGCTCCTCCGTGTATGGACTCGCGGTCGTAATCACGTCGATCGATGCCGAGCTGATCATGTCAACGTAATAGTTGCCGACAAACGACAGGCTCTTGCCCGCCTTTTTGCGCACGAGAATCGATGGGCCGTCAATCGTGACACCGCCACCGTCATAGCGATGGTAGAGCACATCGGCACGATCGTCGGGCAGCACGCCTGCATCTGCGGCGCCGAACGCCGACAGGACTGCTGCAATCAGTAAAGCGCGACGAATCATCAGCCCCAACCGTTAGTTACATCCGCAGCCGCCGCCGGCAGCTCCTTCGCCGCCGCGCGCACCTTCCCTGGCTTCATAGACGTGCTGAATGTACGCCGTCGAAACCGGATCGCCGTCGAGAGCCATAATGGGATCCGCGAGCTTGTCGCGCTCGTACGGCTTCACCCAGGGCTCTATGCTGCTGCAGCCTGCAAGCCCTGCAAGGACCAGCATTGGCACCAATATTCGGCCTGCACGTATGACTGTCTTTTCCATACCGTTCACTTTATCCCGGGAGTACCGTGTGGAATGTGATCCCTGCCTCAGAAGAAGACCGTGACGCCCAGATGACCTTCGAGATTGTGGGCAGTCTTTTCTTCGCCCAGCAAATCGATGTCGAACAGATGGTCACGAAAATCCAGATGTAAGGCGACCGAGTCAGTCAGCAGGAAGCGGTAGCCCGCACCAAAGTTGACGGTGAAGCGATCATCGCCGGCAAACGTTGTCGAGCCCAGGCCGGCAATCAGGTACAGGCTGGTGTTGTAGGCACGCCCCTCGCCCAGAAATACTTCACCAGGCAAAATGTTGTAGCCAAGATTGAGGTTGTAGTAATAGAGATCGCGCTCACTGTCCGAAATCAACTCTGCACCGCCTGAGAGGATCTCGAAACTTGTCTTTCCAGCGCGCGAGTAGCCCGCCGTCGTTTCGACGAAGAAGCCCTCGGTGATGTGATAAGCAAGGCGCAAACCGTAAGACAGGTCCGAACCGAAATCCTCGATACTCATAAGGCCGACAAACGCTCCGAACTCGAAGTCCTCGCGGTCAATCGCCGGTTCCTTGATCTCACGACGTTCAACTTCCGGATCGATGACTTGCCCGGGCGGCTCCGCGGTCGGCGGCGGTGCCTCCCGGCTATCGAAGCCGAACAGGTTTTTCGTCGCGGCACAGCCGGACAGGCTGATCATCGCAACGATCAGAAAAAGAACGCGAAACCGACTTTCCATTCTTCTACTTCCTCATTTTCATCACGGCTCGTGAACACCACGTAGCTCTTGTATTCGGCGCGCAACAGGAATCGCCGAGTCGCATAAATACGAAAACCACCACCGACATGACCAATCTGGTCACTGCGATCTTCGCCCTGGATGATGGTCGATTTAGGCTCGGTATGAATATAGCCTGCACCAAGCGTAAAGAACGGCGATATGCGCCACTCTGGCCAGGCCTCGTGAACGACATTGGCACTCGCCATCCATCCATTCGAAAAATTACCCAGAATCTGTGAACCCCAAAGTTCGACGGAAACGTTCGGGTTCAGGGAATAGCTGCCATACAGCGAGATGATATTGGCGCCACCGAAATCGCCAGCGAGAATTCCAGTCTCCCACTTGGCGTTGGTAAAGTCTTCGATATCGGCCCGCTCGAAGCTAACCTGTTGGCCATCAGGCCGCAGCGTCAGCTCCATTTGTTCGCGGTCGACCCAGCCTTCCTTGCCGTTGTCAGTACGCACGAGGTACCAGTCGGTGCGCTGCATCACGACATCAACGGACTCACCGCGATCAACGACATGAAACACCGGGTAGCCTCGGCCTGGCCCCGTATGCATCTCCAGGTACGGATCCGCGACAGTGACGGTACGAAGTTCGTCGTCGGCGGCAGATACCGGCGCACTCAGGAAAACCTGCAGTACGACGGCGGCAACATATCCGAACCAGGCGGATTTAGTTTGCGGGGGCGTCGAAGGGATTATTGTAGTACTGGGCTCCGACATCCAACCATTCCGCGATGAGGCGTTGCTCCGCTGTCGATAAAATATTGCCGTGAATAGGGTAACTGGGGTGATTCGGATTATTGAATCGGTCAAAGAAGTCGCTCGATTCCCTAGCGCCCGCAACTGATGCCGGTGCCGGCTGCGGGAATGTGAGGATAACATCGTTGCCATCAGCGTCCTGCCCGATCTCCGTCACATCCGTCAGCACGCCGGCAGCGTCCACAAACTGAAGGTTATCAGCAACTAATAGCTCGCGGTAGGCATGATAGTGATCCGGCTCGTCGTTGGACAAGCCGTCGGTAAGCTCGAGTTGTCCCGCCGGCGGCAAGATGGTCACCCCGTCCGCCGGATCTATGTAGGGGAACAGGTGACAACCCGTGCACCGATTGTCGATCGGGTTACCGTT
>JBFFOS010000055.1:0-17744 GCA_041574375.1 Woeseiaceae bacterium | reverse complement strand
GTGGCTATTCCGGCGCTAACCCACACGGCAAGCCTGAGGTCGAGCATCAGTACGAGAAACAGAAAAACCAGCGCAAAACCGAACGCGCCGTTCCTGAGCAACAGGTTGACGCGCTCGCGCAATAGCTTCGTCTCGTCTCGCAGTTCGATTAGTTCAACCCCCGGTGGCGGAGCATAGCCTTCCAGGAAGCCGTCAACGGCTTCTTTAACCTGCAGCACGTCTTCAGCCTCGGCGCGCGACACTTTTACAAACACGGCCGGTCGGCCGTTGTAGATATTTGTCAACTGTTTACGAACAAAGCCGTCATTGATATCGGCAATATCGGCGAGCGTGATAACGGAACCGTCAGGCCGGGTCCTAATCACGACCGAATCGAATGCCTCTCCGGTTTGCCGCTTCTGGTTGGTGCGCAGCAGAATTTCGCCGGAATTTGTGGCAATCGAACCCCCGGCAAGATCGAGGGAGGATTGCCGCACCGCACTGGCCACCTCTGCAAACGTAAGGCCATAGCGTCGCAGGGTCGCTTCGCTTACCTCGATCGAAATCTCCAGATCACGGTCTCCCTCGAGAGAGACGAGCGACACGCCTCGCTGCGTCAGAAGGTCGCGCTCTATCTCCTCGGCAGCACGCCTCAGGGCCATCGCCCCAACATCGCCGACGACCGCCAGTGTCACGACACCACCTGTGGGTTTGGGCGCCACAACGATCGGTTTTTCCGCATTCTCCGGGGGAAAGTCGCTGAGGCGGTCTACAGCCGATTCGATATCGTCTTTGACAACCTGCATATCGGCGAAGTCGCTGGTCTCAACCACTACCCTGCCGACGTTTTCGGACGCGGTGGAGGTTACGCGTTTAACGCCGTCGATACCGAGGACGGCCTCTTCAACCCGGCGTGTGACACCCTCCTCGACTTCGGCCGGCGTAGCTCCCGGGAACGGCACGGTAACCACGACCGTACCCGGCGATATGGTTGGGAACACCTGGCGCTGCAGGTTAACGGCCGACAGCGCACCGCCGACAAGCAGCACGACCATCAACAGATTGGCCGCGACCGGGTTGCGGATGAACCAGTCGATCAGACTACGGTTACTGCTTCCCGGCGAGAGGCCTTGCGTGTCGTTATTTGGAAGCACCGGCAACTCTCCGGCTGGAGGCAAGCTTGGTCCCCGGCACGGGTTCGACCTGCAGGCCGGCACGCACATCGGCCGGCGGTATGGCGACCACGCCGTCCGCCGAATCGAATGCGCTGACGATCAGCATGTCGGACTCGCGGCCGAGTATCTCCACCCTGCGCTCGACAAGTTGACCATCGTCCACGACCCACAATTTATCGCGCGATGTCAGCGCTGCGGGTGGCAGGCGGTAAGCATTATCTGTAGGGATACCATCAATTTCGATGGCCACAAATTCGCCGAGCGTCAGCTCTGCCGCATTTTCGCTGGCTATAAAAAGTGTGCCGAGGCGCGTGCGCTCATCGAGCGATGCGGCCTTGCGCACCACAGTGCCCTCAATTGTCGGACCGGTCGGTGGTGCTATCAACGCACGCCGGCCTTCTACCGGACCAATTCGCCGCAGCTCGTCTGCAGAGACCGGAACCGAAATCTCCAAACTGTCCGTTGAGAACAAAGACCCAACCGCTGCGTTGCTGCTCACAACTTGTCCTACATCGAGCCGGGTTTCCAGAATGCGGGCATTCGCTGGAGCACGAACAACGGTGCGCTCCAGATCGAGCCTGGCAGCGGCGCGGGCCGCTTCGCCACTATAGACACGTGCTTTGGCGGCCGCGATCTGGGGGACACGCGCTATCAGGTCGGGAATCGGGCGCTCCGGATAATTGCTTTTCCAGACTTCGCGCTCGGCGGCACCCTCGGCAACAAGCCGCGCGAGTTCACTCCGCGCAATCTCGATTTCGGCCAGGGTGCGGTCTACTGCGAGCTCGTAGTCAGACGGGTCGATGACAAAAAGAACGTCGCCCTGCGACACAGTCGCACCGGGCCGAAATAATGGCGAAACGTCGACAACCCGGCCTGCAACCTGCGGAATCACACTCGTCACCGTTCTGGCTTCAACAACGCCATTAAGCTTGACGCGAGGATTGAACGCGATCTGAACAGGCTCGACTATGGAGACCGGTACGCTGCTGACAGCGGCTTTCGGACGTATGGCTGACGTCTCTGGCTGCAGCGAAGCAGACAACAAAACAGCAGAGCCCACGACAGCAATGACGAAAACCAACTGGAATGAGCCCGCATGGCGACGGAGAATCGATTTCATGGAATGACCCTTGTTGTTCAGGGCCTTAGAATGACTGATTATCCGCCACAAGTGTGTTTCGAGTTGTAACGATAATTGGCGGCCACCAGCGGATCCTTACACGCGAGATAACCCGCGTGTAAGGACGACCGTGGTGTCAATTGTTGATCGCTGCCTTGATCGAAGAAAGAAGCTCGTCGCTGTAGGGCTGAGTACGCGGACTGAATTCCGATATCAGCTGCCCATCGCGGCCAATCAGGTACTTATGAAAATTCCAGGTAGGGTAGGTGCCGGCTGCGGCCGCGAGCTGATCGAAGAAAGGATGCGCGTTGCCCTCCTTTACTGCGACCTTTTCGAACATCGGGAACTTGATGCTGTAGGTCAAGCGGCAGAATTCCTGGATTTCCTCTTCGGTGCCGGGCTCCTGGCCAAGAAAATCATTCGACGGGAAACCCAGGACCACGAGTCCATCGTCACCATATTCCTGGTAGAGTTTTTCGAGCCCGTCGTATTGCGGCGTGTTGCCGCATTTCGATGCCGTGTTTACGACGAGCACTACCTTGCCCGCATATTCATCACTCAGATTGACGACGTCATCCGATGCCAGGCGCCTGAAGTCCTGATCGAGTAATGACATTCCCTCCGAAGCAAAAGATGTTGTTGTGGCCATAACGAGCAGTACCCCGATAAATTTACGCATTAGTAACTCCGACTCTCGGGCATCAACTCAAGGCGCCCGTACCTGTGATTGTAAAGATCGTATGATGCCTGTTGCCTGCCCGGCCTTGCCACAGGAATGTCGTAACAAAACGTATCTATTGCCTATTGCCGTTACTCACAGATACAAATGCATACAGTATGAAGACCTGTTGAATTCCCTGTAACACTATTATTATTCGATGAAAGTGTTGAGAGAATCGAGATGACAAAGCGAAGCATGTCATTAGCGCTGGCGCTGTCCTTTGCAGCGCTTATCCTGACCGGAGGGAAGGCGATGGCCATTGAGGAGCCGCGATACGAGGTTCTGGCGTCGACGGACGACTATGAAGTGCGTCGCTACGAGGCCTACATCATCGCCGAGACCGATGTCGAGGGTACGTACAAAACGTCGGGTAACGAAGCCTTCAGAATCCTGGCCGGCTATATTTTCGGCGACAACCAGGCATCAGAAAAAATGGCGATGACTGCACCGGTCGGATCTCGTCCTGCCGACGACAGCGTGAAGATGAAAATGACCGCACCTGTCACCTCCGCCCCCGGCAACAACGAGGCGGGCTCGTACACCTACTCCTTTGTCATGGAAAGCAAGTATTCACTGGAAACGCTGCCGGTGCCAAATAACCCGCGTGTCCGTATCCGCGTCGTACCGGAACGAACGATGGCGGTGCATCGCTACAGCGGCACATGGAGCGAAGACAATTATCTGAAGCACGAGCGCGTGCTGCTTGACGCGCTGGCCGCTGAGGGGATTTCGACGCGCGGCGCGCCGGAATCCGCACGCTACAATGCCCCGTTCACGCCGTGGTTCATGCGGCGCAACGAGGTCATGATCGAGATCGAAGATGACTTCGGCCGCAGCGTGACTTCGCCGCAGTGATAAGAATACCGGCTATACTTTTGCCCTGGCCTGGCGCGCAATTTCAACCGCTGCAGCCGCGAGCGCCGTTACCTTGTCAAAGTCCCCTGCGGCAATCGCATCCCCTGGCGTAAGCCAGCTTCCGCCGCACGCGAGAACCGATGGCACTGCGAGAAAATCGGCAAGGTTGCCAGCGCTTATGCCGCCGGTCGGCATGAACTTCATCGTACGAAAAACGCTCCCGAGCGCCTTGAGCGCGGGTACGCCACCCGCAATCGATGCAGGGAAGAACTTGACGACATCGAGGCCAAGGTTGAACGCGCGCTGGACCTCGCCCGGTGTCATCGTGCCGGGGTACACCGGTACACCGTGCTCCTGAGCAACAGCGACAACACCCTCATCCAGTCCGGGCGACACAATGAACTTTGCACCATGCTCGAGTGCTGCCATTGCCTGACTTGCGCTAAGAACCGTTCCTGCGCCTGCGATCGTTTCCGGCACCTCGTCGGCCACCGCCCGCAGGCATTCGAGCGCTCGGTCGCTTCGGAACACAATCTCGGCCACTTTTAGTCCTCCCGCAGCCAATGCCCGGGACGTACTGACAGCGCCAGCGGGGTCATCCGCCTGCACCAGCGGAACCACCGGGCTCTCGGCCAGAAGATTATTAATACTCATCAGGTCTACCTCTTTTGCTGTTCCCTGTTTGGAACCCCGTTTTGTTCGTGGCTGCGTCCAGCATGCGAGATCGGATCCGGGTAAGGCGGACCCGCTACTGGTCGTCGGAAAACAGGCTGGCGCCGGCTTCGGCTGAACCCGCCCGATTACGGAACGCGCCAAATAGCTCACGGCCCAGCCCGTGCTGCGGTGCGGCCTCGATGACTGGCTCACGCGCTTCAGCCCCATCAACAGCAAGCGTCATGATGCCGCTTGCTGCGTCTACCTCGATAATGTCCCCATCACGCACTTTCGCGATGAGACCGCCACAAATGGCCTCCGGCGTCACCTGGATAGCGGCGAGCACCTTGCCCGATGCACCCGACATTCGACCATCGGTGACGAGCGCAACCTTGAAGCCGCGACCTTGCAAGACGCCAAGATATGGCGTCAGCTTGTGAAGTTCGGGCATTCCGTGAGCGCGGGGACCCTGGCATGTGAGCACCGCCACAAAATCCTGCTCAAGCTCCCCGTTATTGAACGCATCAACGAAATCTTGCTGCGTCCGGAACACCTTCGCCGGCGCCTTGATGCTGTGGTGCTTGGGATCCACGGCGGAGACTTTCACTATTGCTCGGCCGAGATTACCGGACACGAGTCGCAGACCGCCCTCAGGGGCAAACGGCCTCGAGGCCGGCCGGACAATGGTCTCGTCGAGAGAATCGCTGGACACCGGCTGCCAGGACAATTGACCGTCAATGATCTTCGGTTCCTGGCAAAAGTCACTCAGGCCTTCACCCAGAATTGTCTTGACGTCGTCGTGCATCAACCCGTCGCCAAGCAACTCGCGCATGATGAATCCGAGTCCTCCAGCGGCGTTGAAATGATTCACATCCGCGCTCCCGTTCGGATATACGCGGCATAGTTGTGGAACAACGGCCGACAAGTCCGAGAAGTCCTGCCAGTCGATTTTTATGCCTGCGGCCGCGGCAATCGCGATCAAATGAATCGTATGATTTGTAGATCCTCCGGTCGCAAGCAGGCCGACGATGGAATTGACCAGGGCTTTTTCATCGAGAATATCGGCAAGCGGCCGATAACTCGATCCGAGGCTGGTGCCTGCCAGAACCGTCCCGACCGCTTCTTCGGTCAGAAGGTCTCGCAATGCGGTGCCCGGGTTGACGAATGAACCGCCCGGCAATTGCAGGCCCATGAACTCCATGAGCATCTGGTTGCTGTTTGCTGTGCCGTAGAAGGTGCAGGTACCTGGCGAATGATAGGCAGCGGACTCCGATGCAAGGAGTTCATCCCGACCAATCCGACCGCGTGCGTAGTCTTCACGAACACGAGCCTTTTCTTTGTTACCGATTCCCGTCGGCATAGGGCCAGCTGGCACGAACACGACCGGCAGGTGACCAAAGGACAATGCGCCGATCAGCAGACCAGGCACGATTTTGTCGCAAATGCCGAGGCATAACGCGGCATCGAACATGTTGTGCGAGAGCGCCACAGCGGTTGACAGTGCGATAACGTCGCGGCTGAACAGGGACAGGTCCATGCCATCCTGCCCCTGTGTGACACCGTCACACATTGCCGGAACACCGCCCGCGAACTGCGCGACGGCACCCTTGCTCGCAGCCGCCTTCTTGATTAGTCCCGGGTACGTTTCGAATGGCTGGTGTGCGCTCAACATGTCGTTGTAGGCCGATATGATGGCAACATTGGGCGCCACGCCCCCGGCCAGCGCGCTCTTATCCGCGCTGCCACAGGCAGCAAACCCGTGCGCGAGGTTGCTGCACGACAGTGCAACCCGGGTTGGTCCCTCGCCCTCGGCGCGGTGCATGCGTTCGAGGTACGCGGCTCGCGTTTCCCGGCTGCGCCTTTTAATTCTTTCCGTTACTTCGATAAGCGTCGAGTTCATGCGAATCCTAGTTGAGTTGTTCAGGGTGCCCAGAAAACATCGACCGGTGCGCGTCGCTGCCTCAGCAGGTGCGCTATCGGCAAGTCGCTGCCGGGCTCAGCGGCCCGCTCCAGAACAGCGCGTTTCTTTGCGCCGGAAATCAGAAGCAGGATTTCGTCGGCTCGTAACAATGCGGAGAGCGTCATGCTGATTCGCCTGTGCGGGCTATTGGCCGTATCGACAGGAACGAATGAGCGCGACGATTCCGGGTCGACCGCGGCTTGCAGGTCGGCGGCATCGGGAAACAGCGACGCGAAATGACCATCGGCTCCCATACCCAGCAGTACGCTCGTCAACGGTAGCGGCAGTTGTTCGAATTCCTTGTCGAGCTCAGTACAGCGCTCGTCGATCGAGCTCGACGCATCGAACAGGGAAATGATCTCCGCGTAATAGGCGCGCGACTTCTCGAGCGCATCACGGAGCATTTTTTCATTGCTGTCCGGATGATCTGCCGGTACCCAGCGTTCGTCGCTAAGCAGCACGTGGACACGATGCCAGTCGAGTTCCTTGTGAGCCATGTAGCCGTAGACCGGCACAGGCGTCGATCCGCCACTGACAACGACGGCAGCGCTATCGTGCGTCTCCAGACGACGGTGCAGGGCGTTTACGATCCGTTTGCCCGCGGCCAAAGCGGCTTCGGAAGGCGAATCATACTCGTGGAAATTCATAACTCAGTCCTCTATCCAGGACCGTCCATCGCGGTCCAGTAATAACGCGGAACCCGATGGGCCCCATGACCCGGCGACATAGGATTCGACTTTTTGTTTGGACGTTTCCCAGCTATCGATTACGCCATCGACCCATTGCCACGCCGCTTCGACCTCGTCACGACGCATGAATAAAGCCGGGTTGCCACGCAGCACCTCCATAAGCAGTCGCTCGTAGGCGTCGGGATAGCGAACACTGAATGTCTCTGCAAAACTCAGGTCCAGCGCCACTGGCCGCAGGTCGAATCCGCCGGGCCCGGGCTCCTTGGCCATAATGGAAAGTTGCACGCCTTCGTCGGGCTGCAGTCGAATACGCAGCAGGTTCGGCTTCACGTTGAACTGCTGCTCGGGAAAAATGGAATGCGGAACATCCTGGAACTGCACGACAATTTCGGAGTGCTTTGCCTTCAGGCGCTTGCCCGTACGTAAATAGAAGGGCACGCCGGACCATCGCCAGTTTTCGATCTCGAGCTTGAGCGCCACGAATGTCTCGGTCGAACTTTCAGCACCCCCCAATTCGTCGAGATAGCCCGGCACCGTTTCACCGCCAATCGCCCCGCTCGTGTAACGGCCGCGTACGGTACTCGTGCCGACATCGCCCGGCGAAATCGACTTGAGTGACTGGAGCACCTTGATCTTTTCATCTCGTACCGCGTTCTGATCCAGGCTGGACGGTGGCTCCATGGCAAACAGGCAAACCAACTGCATCAGGTGGTTTTGCACCATGTCCCGCAGCGCCCCGACGCGATCGTAAAACTCCACCCTGCCGCCGACGCCGAGATCTTCCGCCACGGTAATCTGCACATTGTCTATTGCACTGCGTCGCCATAGCGGCTCGAACAGCGAGTTTCCAAACCGAAGTGCAAGAAGATTTTGCACCGTCTCCTTACCGAGGTAGTGGTCTATTCGGTACACCTGGCGCTCTTCGAAGCACTCGGCGACTGCGTTGTTTATTTCACGCGCCGAGTCCAGGTCACGTCCGAGTGGCTTCTCGAGAACAATACGGCTCGTATCGGTGACGAGTCCGTTGTGCTTCAGACCTTGCGCAATGGGGCCAAACAGACTCGGGGCCGTGGCCAGGTAAGCGACGCGCACGCGATCCTCAGCGCTATCAAGTAGCTGCACGAGCGGCGACCAGTCGTCATGCGCAAGTGCGTCTGTCTGGACGTAGTGAATACGATTGGCAAACGTCTGCCAGAATGATTCGTCAAACTCCCCTTCGGCCAGGTTGCGGCGCAGCGCTTCCTCGACAAGCCCGCGGTAGTCCTCACTCGACAGCTCACCGCGGCTCGCGGCGACTATGCGGCTGTCGGGCGTCAACTGGCCGTCAAGATCACGGTGATACAGGGCCGGAAGGAGCTTGCGCATTGCAAGGTCGCCGGTACCACCAAAAATGACCAGATCAAAGGTTTCTGCGGGAACAAGCTGGGCCATGATTTTCTCGGATAAATACGTATTTTTACTACACGATGCTCGATTCTAGCGTATTTTTGTGGAATAAATGCGAGTTTTGATGTAATTTTTCTACATGTTATCCCAGATTTCCAGGGCAATTCCGGACCTTAGCCGCGCCGAGAAACGGGTCGCGAGCTGGGTTCTGGAGCACCCGAAGCAGGCCACCAGCGCCACCCTTGCCCACATTGCCAGCGAGTGCGGAACCAGCGAGCCAACGGTTATCCGCTTCTGCCGGCGTATGGGACTGGGTGGTTTTCGCGAACTCGGCGTTCGCCTGGCCGAGTCCCTGAGCGTGCCCGGCAGCTACGTGCACCGAGACGTAAATCCCGATGACTCCATTTCGGACGCGGCCATCAAGGTGCTGGATGCATCGATCCAGTCCCTCTCTGAAATGCGCGCGCAACTTTCTTCAATGCCGATCGACACCGCGGCCAAGGCAATGGCAACTGCGCGACAAATCGCGTTCGCCGGCCTTGGTGCGTCGGGACACGTCGCCAGGGACGCATGTCACAAGTTCTTCCGCCTCGGGATCCCCTGCAGGTCCCTCCTGGACACACCGATGATCCTGCAGTTCGCGGCGATCGCAGAACCGGACGATGTCCTCGTTCTGCTCTCACATTCCGGGCGCTGGCAGGAATTCGCACAGGCTGCCAATATCGCAAGAGAACGCGACGCCACCGTCATTGCAATTACCAATCCCGATTCGGACCTCGCCGATTCCGCTTCGATTCTGTTTCCGTGCCGCGTCATTGAAGACACAAACGTGTTTACGCCAACGAGTTCACGACTTGGCCAGTTGGCGCTGCTGGATGCCCTGTTGGTCGCACTTGCGCTGACGCTCGGCAGCGGTGCCACCGAACGGCTGCGATTGAGCAAGGACGCCTTACAGCGGTGCCAGTGAAAGGGCGCGCCGACGATCAGGTGGTCGCTGGCTTGTCCTGCGTTGCCAGCCGATACAGCAAAATGGCCACACCCACCAGCATCAGAAGTCCCAGCCAGCCGCCGAAGTGCCAGGCCTCTCCAAGTCGCAGCACGTCGGCCGAGCCGGTCGCGACAATAGGAATAGCGATAAAGATGCCCATCAGCGCCTCGCCGGTAATCAGGCCCGCCGAGAAAAGAACACCCTTCTGGTGAATTTTTTCGACGTCCCGCTCCGCATCCTGTGCGCGCACGTGGCGTTCGACAAGGTGCGCAAGCAGGCCGCCTGCAAAGATCGGAACACTCAGTTCAACGGGGAGATAGATACCAACGGCACACGCGAGAACCGGCGTCCTGAAACTCGCGCCGCGTTTTTTCTGAATCTCGTCGATGACAATGATCGCTGCTCCGATCGCGGCCCCTATGCCAATCATGGTCCACGGCAGGTCTCCGCCGAAGATTCCGTTGGCAACTGACGCCATGAGATTTGCCTGGGGCGCCAGTAATGGATTCGGATGCGCTTCCGTTGGCACGCCGATGCCGTAAGCTTGCGCCAGCAAACTCAATACCGGTGCCATCACAAATGCACTCGACACGCCACCAACTGCGAGCATCAGCTGCTGTTTCCACGGCGTGGCGCCGATCAGGTAGCCACACTTCAGGTCCTGCAGGTTGTCGCCACCGATGCACGCCGCGCAACAGACCACAGCGCCGATCATGATCGTGGCGACCGCGCCAATCGTCGAGTCCCGCCCCAGGAGGAAGGCCAGTACCAGGGCGGCAAACAGGATGGTCGCAATCGTCAGACCCGAGACCGGGTTGTTCGACGAGCCGACGATACCCGCCATGTAAGCTGATACCGACACGAACAGAAAGCCCGCAACAATCATGATGATCGTCATCGGGATACTGACCGACCATTGATTGACAATTGCCTGGTAGAGAATCATCAATGGCATCACGAACAAGACGAGCCCTATCACGATCAGGCGCATGGGAATGTCGCGCTCGGTCGCCGGGATTGCGACTTTATCGCTGTTCCGTTCGGCGCTGAGACCGCTGTGTATCCCGGACAGCAGCGAGCTTCGCAGCGAAAACAGCGTCCATATGCCACCAATCAACATGGCGCCCACACCAAGATAGCGAATCTGCGACGACCAGATGGAGTAAGCAGCGTCCTCCGCACCAACACCGGCCAGTTCCACACTGAGTACCGGATCGGCGGCCAGGAAGTAGGTCGAGTAAATCGGGATAGCGACGTTCCATGCGATCATGCCGCCCGCCAGCATGACGACGCCAATATTCAAACCGACGATATAGCCAACACCGAACAGCGCGGGCGACAGGTTCGTTCCGTAATACCCGATCGTTTTGCCAAACCATGCCGAGGCTGAAGCGGTATCCGGGATCAACCGCAGACCGCTGGTCGCCGCGAGCTTCATGAGCCCGCCGATACCAGCAGCCCCCGCCAGGACTTTCAGGCCGCTGCCCGGGTTCTCGCCGGTCCGTAAAACCTCGGCCGCGGCCTTGCCCTCGGGAAACGCGAGCCCCTGCTCCACGATCAGTGAGCGTCGTAATGGAACCGAGAAAAAGACACCGAGCAAGCCACCGAGTCCCGCAATTGCCAGCACCCAGGAAAAACGAAAATCATCCCAATACCCGAGGATGATGAGGGCCGGCATCGTAAATATCACGCCGGTCGCTATTGCGGTTCCCGCCGATGCACCGGTCGCGACGATATTGTTTTCGAGTATGTGGCCGCCGCCCAGCAACTTGAGAATGGCCATCGAAACAACAGCTGCCGGAATCGCCGACGCTATTGTCATGCCTGCAAACAGACCGAGGTAGGCGTTGGCTGCTGCGAGAATTACCCCGAGAATGATAGCGAGTATGACGGCACGCGGAGTAAGTTCTGGCGGGACTGGCTGGCTCATCGGCTTATCCTTGTTATTAGCAGCAGACACCAAATTGCATGATAAGGCTTGCCCGATACATGCGTCGAGCAACCGCGACATCTTTCTGCCACGATATGGCACACAACAGGATCTGAGAGGAGCGACAGTGAATCGAATCATGCGCATTTTTGCGATCGCGCTCATGCCGCTGATACTGGCCGGATGTAACTCGAAGCCTGGCGTCGGTGATCAGCCTGCGGCCAAGGATGGCACGACGGTTCGAATCGGTGTCGCGAGTTTCGCTATGGAAACCTGCACATTTTGTCCGCGGGAAACCGGTATCGCGGAATTCGAGCATTACGGACCGCCCTATGAAGGTGACGCCGTTTTGCAGCAGGGTGGCGGCACTCGAGGTTTCGTTCATGCAGCGCGTTCCTACCGTGGTGTCGATGTCGTCGGCGCTTATGCCGTGCGAGACCCGTTGGGTGGCAGCATGGGAAGCTGGGTCACACCCCTGGCCTTCGATCACTATGTGTCAGAAATGATCGATCGACTGTCCCGAATACCCGATCTCGATGCCGTATACCTGCCACTGCACGGGGCAATGGCCGTGCAAGGCATCGCCCGGCCTGAAGCGGAACTGGTGCGCCGAATTAAATCCAAACTCGGTGATATCCCGATAGCCGTAACCTTGGATCTGCACGCCAATGAAGACGAAGAACTCGCGAAACACGCCGACATCGTACTCATCGTCAAGCGCTTCCCACACTACGATTTCAACCTGATGGGGGAGAGAGCGGCGCGCCTGCTGATTCGAACCGTTCGCGGAGAGTACAACCCGACCATCGAAGTTCGACGACCGAATATTGCATTCGCTACGGTGTATGGCGGCACGCACCAGGGGGTACCACGAGACATGATGGAACGCGCCAGGCGATGGGAAAACAAACACCTGGATGTCCATGTCTCCGTCGCCATGGGTTTTCCATTTGCCGATGTTCCCGACATGGGCATGAGCGTGTTCGTACAGACGAACGGCGATCGGGAACTAGCGGCGCAAATTGCCGACGATATGCATAACTTTATCCGGGCGAATCGAGAATCGTTCGAATACGACATTCCGAAACTGATTCCCGGCATTGATGAAGGGTTGGGCTATGTGCAGGCAGGACTCAAGCCGGTCGTCCTGGCCAATCTCTCGGACCGACTCGGCGACGCCACCCACATTCTCAAAGAACTGATCAGGCGCCAGCAATCGAACTTCGTCGTGGCGACGATTTCGGATAAGACAGCAATCGATACGGTCAAGCGTGACAAGAACGTTGGCGATGCGATCGAAATTTCGGTTGGCGGACACACATCGGAACTTGCGGGTGAGCCTGTCACGATTCGCGGAACTGTTGCCTACATCGGGTCCTATGCATTGGAAGGTGGTGTCGAGTCGGACCTGGTTGCACTGAGTTTCGGCGAAAATAATTGGCTTCTGCTGACGCCGACACGCTACCAGGTCACTACACGCTCGATCCTGGACCGCGCCGGTGTGCCCGTCGAATCGATGGATATATTTGTCGTCAAATCACGAAACCATTTCCGTCGGGGCTTTATGGAAACCGGGCTGGCGAAGAAGGCAGTCGTCATCGATGCGCCGGGCCATGGTCCGGCCGACATCGGCCAGTTGCCGTATGAAAACCTGCCGCCAGGCACGTACAGTCGCTTTCTCACCGAAACGGACGGCAACTGAATGCGCGATCGTTTGCCAGCCAATCAACAACCCGTCGTTCTCCTAAAAACCCGCTATCATACCTTGTGGCAGCGGGCACGCATCGTGGCCGCGCCATTCGAACCAGGAAGCCCTATTAGTGGAAACGCATTCAAATCTGATCACGCTTGGCTGGCGTGAATGGGTCGGCCTGCCCGATCTCGGGATTCGTCAGATCAAGGCAAAAGTTGATACCGGCGCCCGTACGTCGGCGCTCCATGCTTTTGAGGTCCGCGCGTACTCAGACGGCGGGCGTGAGCGCGTCGAGTTCCTGATGCACCCAATCCAGAAGAACACCGATCTTGTAGTGACCTGCATCGCGGACGTTCTGGACAAGCGGGTCGTCACAGATTCCGGTGGGCACAAGGAAGAACGTTTTGTTATCAGCACCACGCTGTCGATTGGCGCTCATACCTGGCCAATTGAAGTCACGCTCACTTCCCGTGATGACATGCTGTTCAGAATGTTGCTGGGCCGCACCGCCATGAAGAGTCGTGCACAGGTAAACCCGGCACGCTCGTACCTCGTCGGCAAGAAGAAGCGAATGGCAACAAAATGACAGCGAACAAATCAATTCAGATTGGCGACGCCGTGGTCGGACCCGGCAAACGGGCAAATGTGAGTCTGCCCGTAGCCGACCTTTACACGTCGACATCCCTGCATATGCCCGTGAAGGTGATCTGCGGGCGCAAAGCCGGACCTGTCCTGTTTGTATCCGCAGCTGTTCACGGCGACGAACTCAACGGCGTCGAGGCCATCAGGCGACTGCTCAGGCTGAAGGCACTGCGATCCATTCGGGGGACCTTGCTGGCGGTTCCTATTGTGAATGTGCACGGCTTCCTGGACCAGTCGCGCTACCTGCCGGACAGGCGTGACCTCAACAGATCCTTTCCGGGAAGCGCCAAAGGCTCTATTGCCTCGCGACTCGCCCACCTCTTCATAAATGAGATCATGTCCAAGGCAGATTACGGAATCGATCTGCATACGGGCGCTATCAACCGCTCCAACCTCCCCCAGATTCGGGCCAATCTCGATGACGCGGAGACGCTCGATATCGCGATGGCATTCGGTGCTCCTGTGGTCATCAATGCGAATATTCGGGATGGCTCGCTGCGTGCGTGCGCCTCCGAACGCGGCATGTCGATGCTCATCTACGAGGCGGGTGAAGCCCTGCGTTTCGATGAGACCTGCATACGCGCGGGCTTGCGCGGCATTCTCAACGTAATGCGCCATATCGGGATGTTGCCCAAGAAAAAGACATCGAAGCACGTTACGCCGGTCGTCGCACGATCGACACAATGGGTCCGGGCTGGCACCAGTGGTATTGTTAACGCCAAGGCGAGACTTGGCAGTACTGTTACAAAAGGGCAGCGGTTGGCGACTATCAGCGACCCGCTTGGGGACGAGCAGGAAGAGGTCATCGCGCCTTTCGGTGGGATTGTCATTGGCCGCAGCAACCTGCCGCTCGCACACGAAGGTGATGCGCTATTTAATCTGAGCTCTTTCAAGGACGTACCGAGAGCGGGGGATGTTGTCGAGACGTTCGCCTCCACCCACCAAACTGATACCGCGAATGCGGAATCCGCATGAGTAACCCATAATGAAAATTGCTGTTCTTTCAACGAACAAGAACCTGTACTCCACTTCACGACTGGTTGAAGCGGGCCGGGAACGCGGTCATGAGATGCCTGTGATCAACCACAAGCATTGCTACATGAACATCACCAGCCACAACCCGAGCATCCATTTGAAGGGGGAGGCAATTTCCGGCGTGGATGCGATCATTCCTCGTATAGGCGCGTCTGTCTCTTTTTACGGGACAGCCGTGGTTCGTCAATTCGAAATGATGGGCGTTTATTCAGTGAATGAGTCGGTGGCCATTTCCCGGTCGCGAGACAAATTACGCGCCTCGCAACTCCTCGCCAGGCGTGGCATCGGCCTGCCGGTTACCGGCTTCGCCAACTCGCCGGGCGATACCGAGGACCTGCTGAGTCTTACTGGTGGCGCGCCCGTCGTGATCAAGTTGCTGGAAGGCACGCAGGGTGTCGGTGTTGTCCTGGCCGAAACCAAGAAAGCGGCTGAGAGCGTGATCGAAGCATTCCGCGGCCTGAAAGCGAACTTCATGGTGCAGGAATTCATCGCCGAGGCCGGCGGGGCAGATATTCGTTGTCTCGTTGTCGGTGACAAGGTTGTGGCCGCGATGCGGCGCCAGGGAAAAGAGGGGGAATTCCGATCGAACCTCCACCGTGGTGGCTCTGCCACCCTCATCAAGATAACGCCCGAAGAGCGATCAACGGCTGTGCGCTCAGCGAAAGTAATGGGGCTGAACGTGGCCGGCGTCGACTTGCTCAGGTCAAATCACGGACCCGTCGTAATGGAAGTAAACTCCAGCCCCGGCCTTGAAGGGATAGAAAAGGCGACGAAAAAGAACGTCGCTGGCATGATTATTGAGTTTATTGAAAAGAATGCAAAGCGCGGCAAGACCCGAACCCGGGGTACGGGCTAACCGGTGACACATGATGCTGGATGAAATAAAGGAAATCTGGGGCTTCGTGCTGGCAACAACGCCAGATGGCAGTGCAGTGACAATCGGACAAATCGTCTCTGTTATTTTGCTGGTCGTGGTCGGCTACCTCGGTAGCCGGCTCATTGGATACCTTCTTGGACGACGACTCTCGTCGACGAGTCTGCGACCGGACATCATCTACATTCTGCAGCGGATCGCATTCTTCGTTCTCATAGTTTTCGTCGCCATGACGGCTCTCAGCCTGCTGGGAATCCCGTTGACGGCGTTTGCCTTTGCGACCGGTGCCATTGCCATCGGCGTCGGCTTCGGCGCACAGAACATCATCAATAACTTTATCAGCGGCTGGATCCTGATGGCCGAGCGGCCGATACGCATTGGCGATTTTATTGAAATCGACAATACCTACGGCGCCGTCGAAATTATCGGGAATCGCTCGACACGCATTCGGCGAACGGACGGCGTACACCTGCTGGTCCCCAACAGCCAGCTTCTGGAACGCACTGTCGTCAACTGGACGCTCATCGACCGCGAAGTCAGAACAACCGTGCGGGTGGGCGTGGCGTACGGCTCGCCGGTTGTCAAAGTAGCGGAGTTAATCATGCAGGCTGTAAAGGAACAGCCTGAAACCAAGGCGCAGCCGCATCCGAGTGTCGTGTTCGAAGACTTCGGCGATAGCGCGCTCGTTTTTGACGCGTACTTCTGGTGCGACGTCGGTGGCGAAAAGTTCCTGCGAGAAATTCGTAGCGCCATCCGCTTCCGGATTACCGAGCTGTTCGAGGAGAGCGGCATCACGATTGCTTTCCCGCAAAGAGACGTGCATCTCGATGTAAGACATCCGCTCGAGGTCCGCGTGACACCGGGAGCATGAATCGATACTGAGGAAGGACACTAATGGTCAAGAATGAACCCACGTTTCTGCACAGTTGCATTCTGGACGGAACCGGTGGAGCGAAGTTTGTCGATGCCAGCTCCGTGGCAGGCTGGACGAAGGATCAGGGTGTGTTGTGGGTTCACCTCGACGTCAATGACGATGCCTCCCGGTTGTGGCTCGCCGAGCACGGCGGCCTGGATAGCACCATTGTTGAATCTCTGCTCGCGGATGAAACCAGGCCGCGTTCTTACTCCACCGACAACGGGCTTTTGACTGTGCTTCGTGGCGTGAATACCAACCCAGGTGAGGACCCGGAAGACATGGTGTCAGTGCGGCTCTGGATCGAGCCCGACCGCATCATCAGCACGCGTCGGCGGCGCTTGTTGTCAATCGTGGACACTCGCGATTCGCTGGAAAAAGGCGTTGGCCCGGAAACCTCGGGCGGTTTCATGGCGGCCCTCACAGGCCGGATGGCAGACCGTATTGGTGATTTTGTCGACGGTATCGAAGATGACGTTGGCGCCGCGGAGGAACAGCTGGGCAACCAGGACCAGGCAACGTTTCGCCATGTAATTTCTGCGCTGCGGCGTAAGATCGCTTCCGTAAGGCGTTTTCTCGCACCACAACGTGATGCGCTCGACCGTCTCTATCGCCAGCCTGGTCTCTGGTTTTCCAATACCGAGATACACGACATGCGCGAGGAGGCAGACCGAATTACGCGGTACCTCGAAGATCTCGACCTCGCCCGTGAGCGAACGATGGTCCTTCGCGAAGAATTTCTTGCCCAACTCGCGCAGGAACAAAATTCGCGAATGTATGTTTTATCGGTCGTGGCAGCGATATTCCTGCCCCTGACGTTCGTGACGGGATTGCTGGGAATGAATGTCGGCGGACTCCCCGGGCTGGAAAGCCCTTGGGGCTTTCTCGGCTCCGTTGTCATCATGATCACGGCTGCCGTGGCGCTGTTGTTTTTCTTTCGATGGAAAAAGTGGCTTTAGTCGACCAACGCGCCGTTTCACCGCGCATGACGACTGTTTAACTACACCTCCTCGGCCCCCTCGGTACCGGTCAGGCGGACTTTGCGTAGCAGCCTTGAAAGTTCGTTTCGTTCGCGAGAGGTCAAGCCCCTCAGGCTTTCGTCCGCAGCCTCGAGACGCAGCTGAATCGCG
>JBFFOS010000054.1:0-18295 GCA_041574375.1 Woeseiaceae bacterium | reverse complement strand
TTGCCTCTGAACCTGGTAACACTGCTACACTTCGCGCCCATGGAGCTCAACGAACACCAGAAGAAATTCCTGCGCGGCCTCGGCCACCAGCTTAAACCAGTGATTATCGTCGGCGAAGCCGGGCTGAGCGACTCATTGCTCGCCGAATTCGAATCAACCCTCGCCCATCATGAACTGATCAAGGTCAGGGTGCGTGTGGGCGATCGGGATGCGCGAGACGAAATCATCGAGAAACTATGCGCTGAAAGCTCGGCACAACTGATTCAACGCATCGGTAATGTTGCGCTGCTTTTCCGCCAGAACCTCAGGAAGAAACCGGAAAAGCGCATCCGCATTCCTGCTCGCTAACCCTTATTCTTCGTAGCGAACTTTCAGTACGTCGAAGGTTTTCGTTCCGTCCGGGGCGTCAAACTCGATGGCGTCCCCTTCGTTCTTGCCAATAAGTGCTCGCGCAATGGGCGACGTGAACGAGATCATTCCCTCTTTGATATTGGCCTCGTCTTCACCAACGATCTTGTAGGTAATCTCCTGATCCGTATTTTCGTCAAGAATGACGACCGTTGAGCCAAAAATAATCTTGCCGCGCGCATCTATCTCGGTGACATCGATCACCTGTACGTGCGACAACTTGCCTTCGATATCCTTGATGCGCGCCTCGATGAAGCCCTGCTGCTCCTTGGCAGCATGATATTCGGCATTTTCCTTAAGATCGCCGTGCGCGCGCGCCTCGGCAATCGCCTTGATCACGGCGGGACGATCGACGCCCTTGAGCTTCTTCACTTCTTTCTGCAGCAACGCGTGGCCGCGCTTGGTCATCGGTACCTTGCTCATGCCACTATCTCGTTATGCAAATCCTGCAAGCGATTGACATCGTGGTTATCCAGATGCTCGATTGCCCGGCACGTCGCGATCGCGGCACCCAGTGTCGTGTAATAGGTGACGCCTTTACGAACCGCCTCGGCTCGAATTGACTCTGACTCGTTGATAGCTTGCTTCCCTTCGGTGGTGTTGACGATCAGGTCAATCTCACCGTTCTTGATCATGTCCACAATGTGCGGACGCCCTTCGCGAACCTTGTTCGCGCGCCGGCATGATACACCAGCTTTCGCCAGTGTTTGCGCCGTGCCATGCGTGGCAACGAGGTCAAATCCCATTTCCGCGAGGAGTTTGCCGAGTTCGACGACGCCGTCCTTGTCCCTTTCACGCACGCTGAGCAACGCAGCACCCTGGCGCGGCAATACGACGCCCGATGCGAGCTGCGCCTTGGCGTAGGCCTCGCCGAATGTTCGTCCGACACCCATGACTTCGCCTGTCGATTTCATCTCCGGCCCGAGAATCGGGTCCGCACCCGGGAACTTGATAAACGGGAATACCGCCTCTTTCACCGAGTAATAATCGGGAATCCGCTGGTTAACATAACCCTGCATCGACAGGGTTTCACCCACCATCACTTTGGCTGCGATTTTCGCCAGGGGCAGGCCAATCGCCTTGGAAACGAACGGCGCGGTGCGTGATGCACGCGGGTTCACTTCGAGCAAATACACCACGTTCCCCTGAATCGCGAACTGCGTATTCATCAGGCCGACTACGTTCAATCCCTTCGCCAGTTTTATAACCTGTTCCTCGAGTTCTTTCTGCACCTCGTCAGTGAGGCTGAAAGGTGGCAACGAGCAACCCGAATCGCCAGAGTGCACGCCCGCTTGCTCGATGTGCTCCATAACGCCGCCGATCAGCACGCGCTCACCGTCATAAACACAGTCAACATCGACCTCGGTCGCAAGATCGAGGAAACGGTCGAGCAGAACGGGGCTGTCATTGGATACATTGATAGCGGCGTCCATGTAAGCCGCCAGATCCTCGTCGCTGTGGACGATTTCCATAGCCCGGCCACCCAGCACATATGACGGTCGCACCACCAGCGGATAGCCAACGTCCGAGGCCCGCTCCAGCGCTTGTTGCTTGCTGCTGGCCGTCCGGTTCGGCGGTTGCTTGAGACCGAGGTTTTCAACGAGACTTTGGAAGCGCTCCCGATCTTCGGCGAGGTCGATGGAATCCGGCGACGTCCCGATTATCGGCGCACCCGCAGCTTCGAGGTCCCGCGCAAGTTTTAGCGGCGTCTGGCCGCCGTACTGCACGATCACACCCTTTGGCTTCTCCTTCTCGATAATCTCCATGACATCCTCGAAAGTCAGCGACTCGAAATAAAGCCGGTCCGAGGTGTCATAGTCCGTCGATACGGTTTCCGGGTTGCAGTTGACCATGATTGTCTCGTACCCGGAGTCCTTCAGCGCGAGCGCCGCGTGCACGCAGCAGTAGTCGAATTCGATACCCTGCCCGATCCGGTTGGGACCACCGCCCAGGATCATGATCTTCGGATTATCCGTTGGCTCTGCCTCGCACTCTTCTTCATAACTCGAGTACAGATACGCCGTGGTCGTCGCGAATTCTGCAGCGCAGGTGTCGACGCGCTTGTATACGGGCCGCACGTCCATTTCGAGCCGTCGGCGCCGCACAGCCTGCTCTTTAACGCCAACAAGCTCCGCAATGCGCGCGTCGGAAAAACCCTTGCGCTTGATCGCCCGCATCATCGCGGCGTTGATGCCGTGCAACCCGGCTTCACGAATATCGTTCTCGATATTCACCAGGTCCGCAATTTGTATGACGAACCAGGGGTCTATTCCGGTAACCTCTGCGACGTCTTCGAAGGAATACCCGTGTCGCAATGCGTCCGCCACGTACAGCAGGCGACTCGGACCCGGTATTCGAAGTTCCTGGCGCAGTTGATCGCGATCGAGATCCGTCGCGATCGGCCCGCAAATTTCGTTGAGCCCGGTAATTCCGGTCTCCAGTCCACGCAGCGCTTTTTGCAGCGATTCCTGGAAATTACGGCCGATGGCCATGACCTCACCTACCGATTTCATCTGTGTCGTCAGGCGATCGTTTGCGCCCGGAAACTTCTCGAATGTGAAGCGCGGAATCTTGGTTACGACATAGTCGATAGCCGGTTCGAACGAGGCCGGCGTCAAGCCGCCGGTAATGTCGTTCTTTAGTTCGTCCAGCGTATAGCCAACCGCCAGTTTTGCTGCGACCTTGGCAATAGGGAATCCAGTGGCCTTTGAAGCGAGCGCCGACGAACGCGATACGCGTGGGTTCATTTCGATGATGAGCACGCGTCCCGTCTCCGGGCAGATAGCGAACTGCACATTGGAGCCGCCCGTATCGACGCCGATCTTGCGCAGTACATCGATCGACGCGTTGCGAAGGCGCTGGTACTCCTTGTCGGTGAGCGTTTGCGATGGGGCCACCGTGATCGAGTCACCCGTGTGCACGCCCATCGGGTCGAAATTTTCGATTGCGCAGACGATGATGCAGTTGTCGTTCTTGTCCCGAACGACCTCCATCTCGAATTCCTTCCAGCCAATAACCGACTCTTCGAGCAGTACCTCTGTCGTTGGGGACATCTCGAGGCCATGCGCGACAATACGCTCGAACTCCTCCAGGTTATAGGCGATGCCACCGCCGCTGCCACCCATCGTGAATGACGGGCGAATGATTGTCGGGAAACCAATCGCCTGCTGCTTCTCAAGTGCTTCCTCGAGCGAATGGGCGATATCAGCTGTCGGGCTCTCAAGACCAATTTCCGACATCGCCTGCCGGAAAAGATCGCGGTCCTCAGCCATGTCAATTGCTTCTCGTGATGCAGCGATCATCTCGACGTTATATTTCTCGAGCACGCCATGGCGCACGAGATCGAGCGCACAGTTCAACGCCGTCTGGCCGCCCATCGTCGGCAACAGGGCGTCCGGGCGCTCCTTGGCGATGATGCCCTGCAGCGCGGACCAGTGAATGGGCTCGATATACGTGGCATCGGCCATCTCCGGGTCCGT
The DNA here is from genome assembly GCA_041574375.1 of Woeseiaceae bacterium. Lineage (GTDB taxonomy): Bacteria > Pseudomonadota > Gammaproteobacteria > Steroidobacterales > Woeseiaceae > UBA1847. Next base: position 14,408 of record JBFFOS010000054.1, on the reverse strand, counting down.
CATGATCGTCGCCGGATTCGAATTAACCAGGATGACCCGGTAGCCCTCTTCGCGAAGCGCTTTGCACGCCTGCGCACCTGAATAATCGAATTCGCAGGCCTGGCCAATCACGATCGGTCCGGCGCCGATTATCAGGATGCTGTCTATATCTGTGCGTCTGGGCATCTTCGCTATCTAATTCTATAGTTTAAGTTAAGTTTCTATTCTTTTGTTTTTAAAGGTTTTATTGACTTGAAAATATCGCCTTCAAACCGCTCTTTTTCTGTGCGTCCATGTGCTTGATGAAGCGCTCGAACAAGGGTAATAAGTCGTGTGGCCCGGGGCTCGCCTCTGGATGCCCCTGAAAACTGAACGCGGGCCGATCCGTAAATGCGATGCCCTGCAGCGTGCCGTCAAACAAGGAGCGATGCGTGGCCTCGACATTGTCGGGCAAGGTCGACTCGTCAACCGCAAATCCGTGATTCTGGCTTGTTATCATGACCTGGCCACTCGCAAGATCCTGCACCGGGTGATTTGCCCCGTGATGACCGAACTTCATCTTCACGGTCTTGGCGCCGGCAGCAAGCGCCAGCAACTGATGCCCCAGGCAGATTCCGAACACCGGAACGTTCTTCGCCAGGAATTCCTTGATTGCCTCGATTGCGTAATCACAGGGCTCAGGGTCACCGGGTCCGTTGGACAGGAATACGCCGTCGGGTGACATCGCGAGAACCTCTTCCGCGGTGGTGGTGGCCGGCACTACTGTCAAGCGACAATCGAGGTCGGACAAGAGGCGTAGAATATTGCGTTTAACCCCGAAGTCGTAAGCCACGACGTGATACGGCGCAATACGACGACTCATGATTCGCTTCGGTTTGCCGAACGTGGTGCCGTAGCACCACTGGTAACTCTCGCGAGTGGTAACAAACTTGGCGAGGTCCATTCCTGCGATCCCCGGGAATTTACGCGCGTGCTCCACCGCCGTCTCCACCGGCCTGTCGCCAGTCATGATGCAACCCGACTGCGCGCCCTTCTCCCGGATGATGCGCGTCAATTTGCGCGTGTCGATGTCGGCGATTGCAACCAGTTCACCCTGCTTCAGGAAATCAACAAAGCTGCGTTCGGAACGCCAGCTGCTTGTCAGCATGGAACTGTCACGAATAATGAGTCCCGACGCGTGAATCCTTGACGATTCCATGTCGTCGCTGTTCGTGCCGGTATTGCCAATGTGCGGATACGTCAACGTGACGATCTGACGACAGTAGGAGGGATCGGTCAGGATCTCCTGATAGCCGGTCATTGCGGTATTAAAAACTACTTCGCCGATGGTGCGCCCGTCGGCGCCGATTGACCTACCGTGGAAGACGGTTCCGTCCTGCAGGGCAAGTATTGCTGGCTTGCTCAAGTACGACCCTCAATATAGATCCAGATGTCGACCACTTGAGTGTCAGCTTTTGGGAATCGGCGTTTGCAGATGCAACAAAGCGGAAGGACGTGGCCTCCCGCTCGCGATTACGCTGACCGCCCAGCGATCCGGCGTAGTTTACTTAAGGCGCCTGTCCCGCGCCATACTCTGGATGAATTTTTTATGCCCTTAAATGCGTATATCGATCAGTTTTCGAACAATACGTCGCGCATCGTGTAGCGGCCGGGTTTCTGACCGACAACCCAGCGGCCCGCCCGAACTGCTCCGTCCGCAAATACTCGCCGCGACGTTACACTGTGCGCAAAGGTAAGTGTCTCCGTTGCCGACCGCATGATGACCTCGTGATCGCCCGGAACCTCGCCGCGGCGCTCACTCGCGAAGCTAACAGACCCGGTGCCTGGCTCCCCGCGGGCTTCTGCCACGGCCTCACCCAGCTTGAGCGCCGTGCCGGACGGCGCGTCTTTCTTGTGGACGTGATGGACTTCCGATATCTCCACCTCGAAGCCCGCCCCAAGCGACGCGGCCGCTTCCCGGACCGATCGCTCGAGCACCGCAATACCGAGGCTCATGTTTCGGTCGTAGACCAGCGGCACGTAACGTGCAACCTCGTCAAGCCGAGCCAACTGCGTGTCGTTCAACCCACTGACGCCACACACCAGGGGTTTCTTCTGGCGCAGGACCGCCTCCAGCACCTCTGCGGTGCCGTCGGGAAGGCTGAAGTCGATAACCACATCGGCCGAACTCACAAGCGCGTCCAGATCGTCACCACGACCCCAGAACCCGACGAACCCCATGTCCTGCTGGCCATCCAGACCAGCCGCGATAGTCTTTCCCATGCGACCAGCGCCGGCTATCGCAACACGAATCACGGGCTGATTCGCTCGAAGAAACGCTTGACGGTGTCTATCCAGCCACCCGCGCGTGGGCTGTGCTTCTCGCCGCCCTTGCGCAACGATTCATCAAACTTCTCGAGCAATTCCTTCTGCTCCGCAGTCAGATTGACCGGCGTCTCCACGGCGACCATGGCGAACAGATCGCCTTTGCGATGATCACGAACTGTCGTGACGCCCTTGCCACGGAGGCGGAATACCTTGCCTGACTGAGTTCCGCCAGGAATCTTGAGCGACACGTTGCCATCGAGCGTCGGCAACTCAACTTCACCGCCCAGCGTGGCCGTGGCTATGCTGACCGGCACTTCACAGGAAATATTCGAACCTTCGCGCTCGAAGATCTTGTGCGGCTTAACGCGAATCTCGACGTAGAGGTCGCCGGGTGGTCCACCATTGCGTCCTGCCTCGCCTTCGCCGGATAAACGAATCCTGTCACCATCGTCGACGCCTGCAGGAACCTTGACCGACAAGGTACGCGTTTTGCGCACGCGACCGCGACCGTGACAATCGGTACACGGGTCAGAAATCGTTGTTCCGGCACCTTTACAGACCGGACAGGTCTGTTGAATTGAGAAAAAGCCCTGTTGCATTCGGACCTGGCCGACGCCGCCACAGGTCGAGCATTTGACCGGGTCGCTGCCTTTCTTGGCGCCGCTGCCACCACAAGTTTCGCAGCCGACCTGGCTCGGGACATCGATCGTGACGCTATCGCCTGCGACTGCCATTTCCAGGTCAAGCTTGAGCTCGTAGCCAAGATCCGCGCCGCGAAACACTTGCGGACCTCCGCCACCGCGACGACCACCGCCGAAGATGTCCCCGAAAACATCGCCAAAAATGTCCCCAAAGCCGTCGGCACCGAAACCGCCGCGGCCGCCGGCGCCGCCTCTCAGCCCATCGTGACCGAATTGATCGTAGGCAGCGCGTTTCTCGGCATCCTTCAAAACTTCGTAGGCCTCCTTGGCCTCCTTGAACCGCTTTTCGGACGCCCCCGAGTCTTCCTTGTTCCTGTCCGGGTGATGCTTCATGGCAAGACGCCGATACGCCTTTTTAATCTCGTCGCCCGACGCCGACTTCGAGACACCCAGTACTTCGTAGTAATCGCGTTTTGCCATGTTTACCTGCTATTTGGGGTCGAACCGATTATCCGGCGTTGCCTCGCAAGCGCTGGAAAACCGGTTCGACCCCTTAAAGGTTGACCCTTTAAAGCTTACTTGTCGTCTTTGTCGACTTCTTCGAATTCGGCGTCGACAACGTCATCGTCTGCCGTCGCTGCGCCGTCCCCGCCTTTTTCACCCTGCGCCGCCTGCTCTGCATAGAGCTTCTGCGCGAGTGTTCCGGACGCCTCACCGAGTGCAGCAGTCTTTGTTTCGATCTGCTCCTTCTCGTCTCCGTCAAGCGCCTTCTTGAGGTCGGAGATTGCGTTCTCGATGGCAAGTCGATCTTCCTGCGTCGCCTTTTCACCCATCTCAGCCAGGGTTTTTTCCGCCGCATGGATCAGGCCATCGGCCTGGTTACGCGCATCGACGAGTTCGCGGAACTTGCGATCTTCTTCCGCGTGACTTTCAGCATCGGACACCATCTTGTCAATCTCGTCATCGGACAGGCCGGACGACGCCTTGATCACGATGTTCTGGCTCTTGCCCGTTGCCTTATCCTTCGCCGAAACGTTCAGGATGCCGTTGGCGTCAATATCGAACGTAACCTCGATCTGCGGCAGGCCTCGCGGTGCCGGCGGAATATCGGTGAGGTCAAAGCGACCGAGCGATTTATTGTCCATCGAACGCTCACGCTCACCCTGGAGGACATGAATCGTCACGGCGGTCTGATTGTCGTCGGCCGTCGAGAAGACCTGCTCCGCGTTTGCCGGAATCGTCGTATTCTTGTCGATCAGCTTGGTCATTACGCCACCCAGCGTCTCGATACCAAGAGACAGCGGTGTGACGTCCAGAAGCAGTACATCCTTGACATCGCCCGCGAGCACACCACCCTGGATTGCCGCACCCAGCGCAACCGCTTCGTCCGGGTTGACGTCACGGCGCGGCTCCTTGCCGAAGAAGTTCTGCACTTCCTCAAAGACCTTCGGCATGCGGGTCTGGCCGCCGACGAGAATCACGTCATTAATTTCGTTCACCTTGAGCCCTGCGTCTTTCAAAGCAATCCTGCAGGGGGCGATCGTTCGGGAAACCAGTTCCTCCACAAGCGATTCGAGCTTGGTCCGCGTCAGCTTGATATTGAGGTGCTTCGGACCGCTGGCGTCAGCCGTGATGTACGGCAGGTTGACTTCCGTCTGCTGCTGCGAGGAGAGCTCGATCTTGGCTTTTTCGGCAGCTTCTTTCAGGCGCTGCATCGCGAGCGGGTCATTCGTGATGTCGACACCGCTTTCGCGCTGAAACTCGGACGTCAGATACTCGATAACCCGCATATCGAAGTCTTCACCGCCAAGGAACGTATCGCCGTTCGTGGCCAGCACTTCGAACTGATGCTCGCCGTCTACTTCGGCGATTTCGATGATTGAAACGTCGAACGTACCGCCGCCAAGGTCAAAGACCGCGATCTTGGCGTCGCCGCGCTTCTTGTCCATGCCGTAAGCAAGGGCAGCCGCTGTCGGCTCGTTGATAATGCGCTTGACGTCCAGGCCCGCGATCTTGCCGGCATCCTTGGTCGCCTGGCGCTGCGAGTCGTTAAAGTAGGCCGGAACCGTGACCACCGCTTCCTTGACCTCTTCACCGAGGTAGTCTTCAGCCGTCTTCTTCATCTTCATCAAGACACGCGCCGAAATCTCGGGTGGCGCCATTTTTTTGCCATGGGCCTCGACCCAGGCATCGCCGTTGTCTGCCTTGGTGATTGTGTACGGCACCATCTTGATGTCGCGCTGGACGACGTCGTCTTCGAAACGGCGGCCGATCAGGCGCTTGATGGCAAACAGCGTATTCGTCGGGTTGGTGACTGCCTGGCGCTTGGCCGACTGGCCTACCAGTACCTGGTCGTCCTTGGTGAATGCCACAATCGACGGCGTCGTTCGATCGCCCTCGCTATTCTCGATGACCTTGGGCGTACCGCCCTCCATCACTGCTACGCAGGAGTTAGTCGTACCCAGGTCAATACCAATAACCTTAGCCATTATTTCTTGCTCCAAATTCTGTTGGAATTCTCTAAAACTGGCTGATAGGTGGGGTCTCGTCCCGACCTTTCAAGCACCAAATGTGACCGACCGAACTCATTCCGACGCCACGATTACCATCGCCGGGCGCAAAAGCCGCCCATTAAGCGTGTATCCCTTCTGTACGACGTCGACCACCGAACCCGGTTCGACGTTGTCTGAGGGCAGCATGCTGATGGCCTCGTGGAGTTCAGGGTCGAATGGCTCACCGGCGGGATCCACCTCGACAATCCCGAAACGCTCCAACGTGGTCCCCAGGAGCTTCAGCGTTGCGTTGCTTCCCTCGAGCAGGCTTTCGGTGGTGGCATCTTCGACAGCGAGCCCCATCTCCAGCGTGTCCTTGACGGCAAGCAATTCCTTACCGAAGCGCTCCAGCGCATACTTGTGCGCGTTCGCGACGTCACGCGATGCACGCTTGCGTACGTTTTCCAGCTCGGCCGCGGCACGCACGTAGCGCTCCCAATTCTCGTCCGCCTTGGCTTGTGCAGCTGCCAGCTCGTCTGCGGGCTCGACCGCTTCTTCGGCCACATCGGCACCGGCTTCAACCTCCGGTGTCTCTTCTTGCGTATCGTCGATAGCCTCGTTGGGGCGTTCGGCGTTCATTTAATGCTCCAAATCAGTACGTTAGCTGCAAGACAGGCAGCCTTTGCAAAATAGATCTGCGGAGTGTGGGGACCGGCGCAGAAATATCAAGCGATTCGGGGATTTTTTTTCGGGCTAGCTCTGGTTGCCGTGGCTCAATGCGGATTCAAGCAGTCTCGCCGTCACGTCGACGATAGGAACAACCCGGTCATAGGCCATGCGCGTCGGACCGATGACACCAAGCACGCCGATCGTATCGTCGTCGACATGATACGGCGCCGTGACAACGCTGCAATCGTCGAAAATGCCGTATCCAGACTCCTCGCCTATGAATATTCGTACGCCGTCAGCATTGATGCTCCGATCCAGCAAATCGAGGATCAGGCGTTTGTGCGAAAACGCCTCGAATATGCGCCGTAAGGTCTCGACATCCGACAATTCGGCGAAATCCATGAGCTTGGTTTCACCTGCCAGCACATACTCCTCGTCGGGATGTTCGGCCTTGTCAATCGCTGCGTGGGCGACCGCGATAATGTCGTGCATCGCCTGGTTGATCGAATCACGAGTCTTGTCGAGATCCTCGAGCAATTTCTCCCGAACCGTGTGCAAGTCCGTGCCGGCATAGTGTTGATTGATGTAATTCTGCGCGTGTTGTAGTTCCGAGGCCGTGTAATTACGGTCCGTGTGCAAGATACGATTTTGTACTTCCGTGTCGTTGATGACGAGGATGACCAGCACACGATTTTCCGATAACGGCAGAAACTCGATCTGGCGCAGCGCGACCCTCGGTGCGCGAGGCACCGTGACCACACCGGCCATGCTCGTAAACTCGGACAACATGCTGGACACCGTGCTCACCAGCGCGCCGGGATTGTCGTACTCCCCCTTGAGTTTTTGGCGGATGCGCTGAATATCGCTGCTGTCTGGGCGGCGATAGCGCACGAGCGTATCGACGAACATCCGGTACCCCTGGGGCGTTGGTACCCGGCCCGCAGACGTATGCGGCGCAGAAACGAGACCCATATCTTCGAGGTCCGACATCACGTTGCGAATCGTCGCGGGGCTGAGATCGAGGCCGGAGTCCTTGGACAGCGTACGCGAGCCAACGGGCTGACCATCGCGTATATAGCGCTGAATCAGAACGCGCAACAGGTGTTGACCGCGATCGCTAGGTAAAGATTTGCTTACTTCTGCTGACATCCTGAAGAAACGTAAGTGTTCTGTCCTGCCAGTTTGTGCAATTTCAGCACGTTCGTCAAAGCCTTTGGCAAGGCATGTCGTGCAGGCACTGGTATGGCCATTGCCCAGCGACATAACGCGGCCAGGGGCTTTGACGGGCGTGCCCGAAGGGAGTCAACAGATTGCGCCCCTGCGGCGTTGCGGTCCTTGCCCATATGCCGGATATTGCCAGCGAACCGCGCCTTGCCGTGGCGCAATCTGCTGACTCTGAATTCGCACAAACTGGCAGGACAGAACACGAACAACGGCTTGGCGGTCGGTCAAGGGTCTGCAACAATCAGCAAATGAACCATGAATTCCAGAATATCGCTTTGGTGGGCCGGCAGACCGACATACGGGTCGCCGAGCCGATGCGGACGCTGGCTGCCCATTTGATTAAAGCCGGCGTGAAAGTGTTCGCAGCCGAAGCCCTTGCATTAGCCCTGCCGGTCGTGCGCATTGCCGAGGAGGAGCTCTGCAATAACGCGGACCTGATTGTCGCGATCGGTGGAGACGGCACGATGTTATACGCCAGCCGTCTCGCTCGGGAGAAAGGTACCCCGATTCTCGGCGTCAACCGCGGACGGCTTGGTTTTCTCGCTGATATCACGCCCGATGTAATGATCGACAGCATCGATCGAGTTCTTGCGGGCGACTACCTCAGGGACACACGCCTGTTGTTGAAAGCAACGCTCACGAGCGCAGCCGGCGACAAGGCTACCGAGTACGGATTGAACGATGTTGTCGTGCAGCGACGTGGCGGCGGCGGCATGGTCGATTTCTCGACCAGTGTTGGTGGACAGTACGTCAATACGCATTCCGGCGACGGCCTGATTGTTGCAACTCCAACCGGTTCCACCGCTTATGCGCTAAGCTGCGGCGGCCCGATTATCGAACCGCAACTCGATGCCGTGGCCCTCGTTCCCGTCTGTCCCCACACGCTGACTGACCGTCCAATCGTCATTCCCGCGAATCAGACCATCGACATCACCCTGCTCGAGCGGGACAAGACCCGAGCGGAGATCACTGTCGATGGCGGCCACCTCGGCACGCTCAGACCCGGCGAGTCACTCCAGGTCGTCACGGCTGACAAGCGCATCACGCTGCTGCATCCGCCAGGGCATGATTTTTATGGCATCCTGCGCTCCAAACTGTTTTGGGGCCGTGACAGTCGCAAACGCGGCGACCAGTTGCCGGAGAGCTAACGGTGTTGATGAATCTGCAAGTTCGCGACTTTGCGATCGTCGACCGCATCGATATCGAACTCGAGCCGGGAATGACCGTGCTGACCGGCGAAACCGGTGCCGGCAAGTCGATTCTCGTTGATGCGCTTGGACTGGTTCTCGGCGAACGCGGCAGCGCGCAACTCGTGCGCGACGGCGCGAAACGCGCCGAATTTGCAGCCGAGTTTGATGTCTCGGCGCTGCCGATGGTCACCAGCTGGTTGGAAGAGCAGGCGCTCGACCTCGACGACGATTGTCTCTTGCGTCGTGTCATCAATGCCGACGGCCGCTCCCGCGCTTTCATCAACGGCAACTCGGTACCCCTGTCGCAATTGAAAGCGCTCGGCGAATTGTTGCTCGATATTCATGGCCAGCATTTTCATCAATCGCTGGGACGCCGCAACATCCAGCGTGATTTACTCGACCATTTCGGTGGTCTGCTCGATGATCGTGCGATCGTTGCGACCCATTACATCGAGTGGAAAGCACTGTCGGACCGGGTCGAAGAACTCACCGGTGCAGAAGCCGATCGCGCTGCACGCCTGGACCTGTTGACGTTTCAGTTGCAGGAACTCGACTCGCTTGCCCTTGAAGATGGTGAAATTGATGCGCTGGGCAGCGAACGCCAAAAACTCCAGAACAGCGGCAAGTTGGCCGAAGGCATCGGCTGCGCGCTGGAGGGATTGTTCGACAATGATGCCGGCAATGCCAACAGCCTCATCGCCGAAGCATTGAGATCGGTCGAGCAGCTCGTCGTGTTCGACCAAAACCTCGAACCGGTGCTGGAAATGCTGAACAGTGCGAGCATTCAGGTGGCCGAAGCGGCAGATACATTGCGGCGTTACACCGAAACCATTGACATGGATCCGGCGAGGCGCGACTGGGTGGAAGAACGCCTTGACGCAATCCAGACGATATCTCGCAAACACCGCGTTACAGCGGACGCGCTTATGGAGCTCGCCGACCGCATGCGTGCCGAGCACGACGATCTGAGCCATGCCGAGGAACGAGGGCGGGAACTCGAGGAGCAGGCCACGGCGGCCAGGGCTGAGTACCTGAAGCAAGCCAATGCGTTGTCCAGGGCGAGATTCAAGGCGGCAGACCGGTTTGCCGCTGCCGTCACGGACGCCATGCATAGCCTCGGCATGCCCGGCGGTGTATTCCAGGTTCAGTTGACCCCACTCGATGATAGTGCGGCCAAGTCCTGGGGACTCGACCGGATTGACTTCCTGATCAGCGCTAATCCGGGTCAGGCACCACAGCCACTCGCGAAGATCGCCTCGGGTGGTGAACTCTCACGCATGAGCCTCGCCATCCAGGTCATCGCAAGCGATGGAAGTGCGATACCCACAATGGTCTTCGACGAAGTAGACAGCGGTGTCGGTGGCGGTGTAGCCGAGATGGTTGGTCGTCGTTTGCAGGAACTGGGAGCAAACAGACAGGTCCTGTGCGTCACTCATCTGCCGCAGGTAGCCAGTCTCGCGGACCAGCATTTCCGCATCAGCAAAGTCACCGACGGCAAGTCCACACGCACGCGTGTGAGTCCGCTCGCGCAGGATGAGCGCACCGAGGAACTGGCGAGGATGCTGGGTGGTGTTGAGATTACACGCAAGACGCTCGAGCATGCTGCCGAAATGCTCGCCGGCGCCCGCAGGAAACGTGCCTGATTAGTCTTCGTCCGCATCGGCATCCTTACTCTTGACGTAGAGAACGAGGCTGTGATCGAGAAGCTCGTAGCCATATTTCTCTGCGATTTCATGCTGCAAGCGCTCGATCTCTTCGCTGACGAACTCGATGACATCACCTGTGTCGACGCAGACCATGTGGTCGTGATGATCGCCATCGTCAAGTTCAAATACGGAATGCCCGCCCTCGAAGTTATGACGCGTGACCAGGCCCGCCCCCTCGAACTGGGTCAGAACACGGTAAACCGTGGCAAGCCCGATGTCCTCGCCTGACCGGATCAATTTCTTGTAAATATCTTCCGCACTCATGTGACGCGCCTTGGCCCCCTCGAGAATCTCAAGGATTTTCAGGCGTGGCAGGGTAATCTTGAGGCCGGCCTTACGAAGTTCTTTTCGTTGCTGCATGAACAAACTCTTTCAAGGTATGATGCGCGCCTATTATGACGCAGGTAGCAGCGGGACTCTATGACTAAGCACAAATGGACAGTTCTTTTTTTGATGACTTTGTCGCTCGCGATCAGCAGCGGCTGCGTTTATCGCGCCAGCATCGCGCAGGGAAACGTGATCAAGGAAGAAGATCTCGCCCAGCTTGAAGTCGGGATGACGAAGAACCAGGTACGCTTCCTGCTGGGCACCCCGATGATTGACGATCCATTCAATCGGAACCGCTGGGACTACGTCTACTACCTGAAGCTCGGGCGTGATGATGCCCAGTTCAAACGCTGGGTTTCGGTGTTTTTCGAAGATGACCTGGTCAGCGAAATTCGCCGGGACCAGGAACTCGCACCTGATATCTAGGCCCCGGCCCTGAGGCGCCGCGCCTCTCTCGGGTCCATCTCGAGGGGCCTGTACAACTCGACTCTGTCGCCATCCCGGACCTCACGGGTCCGCTCGACAGGTTTACCCCACATTCCGGTTTGCAGCTCGCCGAGATCTACGCCCGGAAACTGCTGAGCAATAGTGCTCGCGTCGATCGCGTCGGCCACCGTTGCGCCAGCGGACAGCTCGACGGATTGCAGAACCTGCTTTTCCGCAAGGGCAAATACCACCTCAACCTGCATAGATCTGTGCCGCACGCTTCGTAAATGAGTCAACCAGTGAATTACATGTGTGCTCGAAGAACCGCCCGAAAATGACGTCTGTCGCCCGCCTGTCGAATTCGAACTCAAGATCCAGCGTTACTTTGCTGCCGGCGTCGCCCAGTTGCTGAAATACCCAACCACCCGACATGTGTCGGAACGGCCCGCCAACAAGCTCGATCCCCAGCCACTCATTTTCCTTTAACTGGTTTCGCGTGCGGAATTTCTTGCTGATTCGGCCTCGATGCAGCTCGAGCGATGCCTCGATGAAATCCTCGCCGCGAATATGGACCTCGGCATCGTTGCACCAGGGCAGGAAAGCGGGATAGGACTCAACATCCTTGACGAGCGCATACATTTGCTCGGCAGAATACGGGACGAGCGCGCTACGGCTGACTTTGCGCATAGGGGCTGCCTGGCCGTATCCGTTCCGTTACAAAACGGCGTTCAACAGGACCAGGAAAATGCCGATGGGTGCGACGAATCGAGCTAAAAAGTGCCATGACTTGAACAGGCCACCCGAATTACCGAGTTCGTCAGAAGTCGAATTACGACACATCACCCAACCCGCAAATATCGTGATCAGAAGACCGCCCAACGGCAGCATGATGTTGCTCGTCAGGTAATCGACATTGTCGAAGATTGTCCCGGCCAGGAATTTAACGTCCGCAAGCACGTTGAATGACAGGACCGAGCCAAAACCGAGCAGCCAGATGAGCAAGCCGACCATAACGGTTGCCTGTGCACGCGTGTGGTTGAGATGTTCGACAATCCATGCAACTGAAGGCTCCATCAGGCCAATCGCCGAGGTCCAAGCGGCGAAAGCCAGCAGCACAAAGAAAATGGTCGAAAAGAACACGCCGCCGGCCATCTGCCCGAACGCAAGTGGCAAGGTATTGAATACGAGTCCCGGACCATCGGCCGGCGTCAACCCATTAGCGAACACCAGTGGAAAAATCGCCAGACCCGCCAGAATCGCGATCAGTGTGTCAGCGGTAACCACAGCTGCGGAGGCACCCGTGATTGACGTTTCTTCCGGCAAATACGCACCGTAAGCCATCACCGCGCCCATACCAATACTCAAGGTGAAGAACGCCTGCCCCAATGCCGCCAGGACGCTGCCCCACGTGAGTTTGTCGAAATCCGGCGTGAACATGAATGCCACGCCCTGGCCGAAGTAGCCCGAGTTAATCGAATACAGCAACAACACCAGCATGAGAATCAACAACGCGGGTACCATGAATCGCACCGCCTGCTCCAGACCACGCTCCACGCCTCGAGCCACAACAAACACCGCCAGGCCCATGAAAATCGTGTGGAACAAACCGATCAGGCGCCAGTCGCCAACAAAGCTGCCAAACTCAGCACCAACGGATTCAGGGCTAGCACCGACAAACGCGCCGGTAGCGCTTTTAAAAACATACGCAAGTGTCCAGCCCGCTACGACGCTGTAGTACGACAGGATTAGGATCCCGGTAATGACGCCCATGCCGCCGACCCAGCCCCACCTGGAAGATCCGCCCTCGTGTTCACCGAGTATTTGCATCGTCCTGACCGGATTACGGCGCCCGCGCCTGCCAATCAGGATTTCCGACATCATGACCGGCATACCGATCATGATTACGCAGGCGAGGTAAACGAGCACGAATGCACCACCGCCATTCTGGCCGGCGACGTATGGGAACTTCCAGATGTTGCCCAGACCGACAGCCGAACCGGTAACGGCGAGTATGAACGCCATCCGGGACGACCAGTGACCGTGGAGTGATTTACGTTTGGTGTCGCCGGCCTGCTTGCTGAGCATTATTGATCTCGAATCCGCAAATGACCCGCGATTCTTATATAAATCCCCGTGCCTGACAACGCTTTGCCCGTATAATCCGCTCGCAAGCCAATGGCTTCGACCCGAAAACCTATGAGCAAAAAGAAAACAAAAAGACCAAGTGGCAACATGATCGCCGTTAATCGGCGGGCACGGCATGACTATTTTATCGAGGACCAGTTCGAAGCCGGTCTGGCGCTCGAGGGGTGGGAGGTCAAAAGCCTGCGCGCGGGCAATGCCCAGCTGACCGAGGCGTACGTGAACCTGAAAAAAGGGGAGGCATGGCTCGTGGGCGCACATTTTTCGCCGCTGAAGACCACCTCCACGCATATCACGGCGGCGCCCACACGTGCCCGCAAGCTGCTGATGCACCGCCACGAACTGGACCGACTGACAGGTGCCGTGGAACGCAAGGGCTATGCCCTCATTCCGCTTGACCTGCACTGGCACAAGGGCCGCGCAAAACTCTCAATCGGGCTCGGGAAAGGCAAGAAGCAGCACGATAAGCGGTCGGACAGGAAAGACCGCGACTGGCAACGCCAAAAGGAAAGAATCCTAAAACATTAATTTAATATCAATAGTTTATTTGATTTACCTAAAGTCGATTATTCAATACGGCCTGGACAAAATGTGCATTCCTCGCATTGTTTTTCGCTCCAAAGACCCTACACTACAGGCCACACGGGGGTGACATGGCTTCGACGTGGGTCGCGAAACTCCGAGTGCATGCCGAGGGACAGAGTACCTCGTAAATCCAACTGTAAAACTTATAGTTGCCAACGACGACAACTACGCACTAGCTGCCTAAAAACCAGCAAATGCCTTCTGCCCGGATCGTGCCTGTGCGTCCGGATCGCAGGAGTCACCGACACAGGACCGCGGCAAGAGCATGTTCTGGGCTCGAACCGTTAAATCCTTACAGGACTGGCTGTGAGTTTTCCCTGCCCGTCGGGTAGCCTGCAGTGAGATTAATGACGGTATAAGCATGTAGACCTCGTAGCGGAGGACTTGCGGACGCGAGTTCGATTCTCGCCACCTCCACCAAATGAAAACGGCTCGCCCTGCAAGGGCGGGCCTTTTTATTTGGACGGACAGAGTGCGCCCCTTTGCAGCATCAACCTGGCCTCTTCCGTCCGGAGATCAAGCTCATACCTTGGGCAGCAGATTCGCCGCCTGATATGGCTGCCTGCCGGCGCCTCGTTTCGACAAATGACGCCGAATTCCTAGTCGTCATTGAGCTCGTTTTACATCTAGTAGAAATTGTCCTCAGCGAGTTCGTATTCGTACTTGAGCTTGGGCACCGTTTTATCGCCGACGACCGTAATCTCATCGCTTGGTTCGTCG
>JBFFOS010000053.1:0-18491 GCA_041574375.1 Woeseiaceae bacterium | reverse complement strand
GCGCGCATCAGCTGGAAGCCCTGCGCATAGGAGACGATCTTCGAGGCATACAGTGCCTGTTCGAGATCGGCGACCAGCTGGTCGCGATCGCCCTCGAAGCCCGCCTCCGGGCCCGGCAGGACTTTGGACGCCGTGACGCGCTCGTCTTTCAGAGCCGACAGGCAGCGCGCAAACACTGCCTCGCCAATCAGCGTCAGCGGCTGACCGGCGTGCAGAGCAGTAATTGCCGTCCACTTGCCCGTGCCTTTCTGCCCTGCCTTGTCGAGGATCAGGTCGACTGTTTCGTTCCCGTCCTCGTCTTTGTAGCCGAGGATATCGCGCGTGATCTCGATGAGATAACTGTCGAGCACGCCCTCGTTCCAGCGCGCGAACACTTCGTGCATTGCGTCGTTCGACATGCCGAGACCGTCCTTCATCATCTGGTAGGTCTCGCAGATCATCTGCATATCGCCGTACTCGATGCCGTTGTGCACCATCTTCACGAAGTGTCCGGCGCCGCCCTTGCCGACCCAGTCACAGCAAGGTTCACCCTGGTCTGTCTTTGCCGCGATCGACTGGAAAATTGACTTCACTGCGGGCCATGCGGCGGGGTTGCCGCCTGGCATGATGCTCGGGCCGAGCAAAGCGCCCTCCTCGCCACCGGAGACGCCTGTGCCGATAAACAGGATGCCTTTTTCCGCAAGCATATCCGTGCGCCGGATACTGTCGGGGAACTCGCTGTTGCCGCCATCAATGATGATGTCCCCTTCCTCGAGGTAGGGCAGCAGGGACTCGATTGTCTTCTCGACGGCATCGCCCGCTTTGACCATGATCATGACGCGCCGTGGCCGCTCCAGGTTCGCGCAGAGTTCTTCCACGGAATGCGTGCCGATGATGTTCTTGCCGGCGGCGCGGTCGCCGATGAAGTCATCGACTTTCGAGGTCGTGCGGTTGTAGACCGCGACCGTGAAGCCCTTGCTCTCTATGTTCAGGACCAGGTTCTCGCCCATGACGGCGAGGCCGATGAGCCCGATATCTGCTTTCGACATGTTCTCGTTCCTTTAGCGTTTGACGCGTGCCGACTTACCGGCCATGAGCGCTTCGACTTCCTTGCGCGTAACCATGGTCGTGTCACCAGGCGTTGTCATCGCAAGTGCGCCATGAGCGGCGCCGTAATTGACGGCCTTTTCAGCGTCGCCCGTCGTCATGAACCCGAATATGAGGCCGGACGCGAAGCTGTCGCCACCGCCGACTCGATCGAAGATTGCGAGGTCGGGCCGGTGAATTGCTTCGTGCAGTTCGCCTCTGTGCCAGCAGATGGCGCCCCAGTCATTGACGGATGCTGTCTTCACGCCGCGCAGCGTTGTGGCGATAGCCTGGAAGTTCGGAAACTCCTTCGTCGCCTGCTCGATCATCTTTCGGTAACCCTCGAGCGGCAGTTCTTTTAGTTCCTCGTCGAGACCTTCGACGTGCAGGCCGAGGCAGGCAGTGAAATCTTCCTCATTGCCTATCATTACGTCGACATACTTCGCGACTTCACGATTGACCTCGCGACAGCGCTCCAGGCCTCCAAACTCTTGCCACAGCGATGCCCGGTAGTTGAGGTCGTACGACGTTAGCGTGCCATGCTTTTTGGCGCACTTGAGCGCCTCGATGATGACGTCGGGTGCCGTCGCCGAGAGAGCCGCAAAAATGCCCCCCGTGTGGAACCAGCGTGCGCCATGCTCACCGAAAATGTGTTCCCAGTCGATGTCGCCAGCCTCGAGCTTGCTCGCCGCCGTGTTGCCGCGATCGACGCAGCCGACCGCGCCGCGCACGCCATAGCCGCGCTCGGTGAAGTTGAGGCCGTTACGAATCGTGCGTCCAAGGCCGTCGTGCGGGTACCACTTGATGTGATTGGTATCGACGCCGCCCTGCATAACAAAGTCTTCAAGCAGGTGGCCAACTTCGTTGTCCACGAAGGCCGTGACCACCGCACCGCGCAGTCCAAAGCACTTGCGCATGCCACGCGCCACGTTGTACTCGCCACCGCCCTCCCAGACGTCGAAGTGACGCGCCGTACGCACGCGACCGTGCCCCGGATCGAGCCGCAACATGATCTCGCCGAGACTGACAATGTCGTAGTCGCAGGACTCTGCTGATTTGATTTTCATGATCGTTGTTACCCCTTCGAAATTCAGACGAACAGCGGCTGGATGTGCCGCGCCCATAGGTTTTCTGTAACGTTGCGTGATACATCCGCTTCGAATTTGCGCAGTGCGCCGTAGTAGCGATCACCCATCTTGGCGGCGACCTTGAATCCTACGTGCAGGAGCTGCCGGAAATGCAGGTTGTAGGCAGGATTCGATGCGTCGTGGCGCAGCGCCGCGGCATACTGCTCGCCGCTCCAGCCGTTCACATCCTCGGCCGACGGGAGCTGCGAGAAATCGATGTCGATGACCGTCGCGTACGGCTCGCACAGCGCCTCCTTATGAATAAGCGCCTGCGCATACACGTCTTTCGCGATCTCGAGCCCTTCGCCGCCGGCTTCTGCCAGACCGATCAGTTCCTCGAGCCAGGTCGTACCGGCCGTCTTCAGGTGCAGGCCGGCGCCTGTCCTCTGTAACGCTTCGCGCATCGGCCCGTAAATCGAAAACTTGTCCGAGCCTGAGTGCACGCTCAGCTTCAGGTTGTCGGGCAATCCGAACTCGGAGACTGCAAATGCTATCGCGGCAAGGTCGTCATTAAATTCCTTTTCGAATTGCGGTACGTCGCCGACATAATCAACGCCCTTGTTGAAGCGTCCCGTAAACTTCGGCGCAATAGTCTGCGCGGGGATACCCTCGTCAGCAATCGCGGCGAGGATGAAAAACATCTCGAGCGGCGTCTGCGGGTTGGCCGTCTCGTCCATGGATACTTCGGCTATGAAATCGTCCGAGCCTTTCGTCTCCACGATGTGCCGGTATATCCGTCCCGCCTGTTGCACAGCCTTGAGGAACGTAGCCGCCACTGCCTCGATCGTGTCTTTGCCGACATCGAAAGTACCAGCACCCGGAATCTCGAGTTTGCCGACATACTTTCCATGCCGCTCGACAAACGCTGCAATGTGTTCATCGCTCGCACGTTCGCCGATTGCATCACCGACGTCGAGGGTGAAGAAGTCGCTGCAGGCAATAAACCGATCAACAGTCGACAGATTGATGTGGTCGGCATCGACACGATGCGGACCTGACCAACCCAGTGCCGCAACTGCTGCATCCGCCTCTTCTCGCAGGCTGACAGGTTCCGTACCAACGATCTTGTGTTCGCGATCCGACTTGTTCCAGACAGGTGTGATATCCACGCCCGAATTCTTCGCATTAATGATCGCCTGCAACTGGGCCTTGCCCTGGTGCAGGAATCGATCCCCCATGCCTACGCTGTATTTTTCAAGTTTCATATCGTCATTGCGGCATAGCCGCCGTCCACCAATATTTCCGTTCCAGTCATAAAGGAGCCCGCGCCTGATGCGAGCAGTAATGTTGCGCCAGCCAGTTCATGGGCCTCGCCAAAGCGACTCATCGGCGTATGTCCCATGATCTGTTGCACGCGCTCTTCAGTAAGCACCTTGCGATTCTGTTCCGCCGGGAAGAATCCAGGCACGATCGTGTTGACGCGCACTCCTTCAGTCGCCCACTCGCGTGCAAGGTTCTTCGAGATGTTGTGAACGGCCGCCTTGCTCATGGAGTAGCTGAAAACGCGCGAGAGCGGGGTGACGCCGGACATCGAACCAACGTTGATTATCGACGCCTGAATACCATGCTCAAGGAAGTACTTGCCGAACACCTGGCAGGTAATGAAGACGGCCTTGGCGTTCGTCTCGAAAATGGTATCAAACTCTTCTTCGGTCACGTCGAGAAAAGGTGTTGGCGAATTAACGCCTGCGCCGTTAACCAGGATGTCGCATTTGCCGGACTTCTCGAGAACCGTTCGCAGCAATACCTCGAGGCTGTCCCGCGACGCCACATCCGCAGATACGAAATACCCCCGCCCACCCGCTGCGCTTATCGTCTCAAGACGCACCGCAGCTTTCTGTTCGTTGCGGCCGACGAGCACAACCTCGGCACCGGCACCAGCCAGCGACTCTGCCATCGCGCCGCACAGTTCGCCGGTGCCACCGATAACAACCGCGGTTTTTCCCTCGAGCGAGAAAAGTTCTTCTAGATAGGACATGTTTTTCCTTCGATGGGCGCGTGCCCGCTCTCGCTGGCCAGCTCGTTAAGTGATTTGATTTCAGCACTCGTGAACAGCAAGCCGCCTGCCGCTGCGCTTTTCGCAGCTGCCTCGGCCTCAATCTGTCCGGGCAGCAGGCAATTTTCATTGCCGTGACCGAGGACATCGTCGAGCACTGCTTTCAGGTTTTCCGCTTGCGTCCGTCCTTTCGCAAACAGTCCTGAGCCCATCGCATCGGGATGAATCGCCTGGAAGTAAAACGCGGCGGAGGATTTCTCGCCTTCGGGCACCGGGCGCCCACGCAATGTGGGCAGCGAACCGCCGATCAGTGCCGCAACCAGCTCATTGATCAATGCGAGTCCATACCCCTTGTGCGCACCGAACGGCAACAGCGATACGGCCTCGTTCGGATCGGTCGTGGGATTACCATGGGCATCGACAGCTGCGTTTGGCGGCAATGGTGCGCTTTCCCGCTTGAGTTGCTGCACGCGTCCCATCGCAACCGTCGACGTCGCCCAGTCAACCACGATCGGGAAACCGACCGCGTCCGTTGTCGGGAATCCCCAGCTATGCGGGTTGGTGCCGAGAGTCGGGAACTTGCCGCCGAACGGCACGACCTCGGCGAGAGCCGAGGTACAGTTTGTGTAGGCGATGTACCCTTTTTTCGCCGCATCCATGACATAGCCGCCGCCCCACAGATAGTGGAAAGCATTGTCGACGCTGACCTGGCCAATTCCATGTTCGTCGGCGAGGTCCATGCAACGCTGCATGGCGTCGAAGGCTACCGGTTGGCCGAGCTTTTTCTGAGAATCCCATATCTCGGAGGCATCGAAGAGACTCGACTGCAGCTTGATCTCGGCTCCGGGAACGCAGCCGCCGGTACCACTACCAAACAGGTGGTCGAGATGCAGCGCCTTGATCGCGTTGTGCGTCCGAATGCCATGCGTCGAGGCCATCTCGCAAAAACGCGCCGCAGCCGCAGCTTCATTGGCCGTGAAGCCGCGATTGCGGTAAGCGGCATTGACGAGCGAGTTGTGCTCGTTTGTGTCGACAACAAGAAACTCTTCCATCGGGAATCCTCAGACTTCGTTGGCTTGGGCGACTGCCGGCTCGCCGTTGACGAAATTAATCAGGTTCTGGGTCGCCTTGGTTGCCTGCCGGACGACTGACTCATAGGTTCGCGAACCGATGTGCGTAGTGATCGCGGTGTTCGGCGTCGAAAACAGCGGATGATCGGCCGGTGGTGGCTCGACGTCGAGTACATCGGCTCCATAGCCACCCAGCTTTCCTGAGTTCAGACCATCGACGACAGCCTGAGTATCGATGATTTCTCCGCGCGCGCAATTGATCAGTACCGCCCCTTTCTTCATCGATGCGATCGCTTTGGCGTCGATGAGATCGCGCGTGCTGTCATCGAGCGAACAGTTCAGCGAAATAATGTCGCACTCGGCAATCAGCTCATCGACATTTTCATAGCGGTGAACGCCGTGCTCTTTGGCGAACTCTTCGTCCCAATACAAATCGTACGCCGTACCATGCATACCAAAAGCATTTGCGCGAATGAGCACTTCCTTGCCGATGCGTCCCATGCCAATGACACCAAGGCGTTTGCCCATGATCTCGTTTCCTGTCGGGCGCTTCCATTCACCTTTACTAGTGTGCGCATAGGATTCGAAGATCTTCTTGGTAAGACCAAGCATCAGCCCGAACGTGTGTTCGGCGACGGTCGTGTGGTTGACGCCGGGCGTGAAGCCGATTGGTATGCCCTTCGACGTCACGTACTCCTTGTCGATCTTGTCGAGCCCGATGCCATATTTAGAAATCCATTTCAGGCGCGGCAGTGACTTGTCGATCACGGCGGCGGTAATCGCGTCGTCGCCACAAAGAAAACCATCAAAATCGCCGGCCAGTGCCAGCATTTGCTCCTCGCTGAGCGGGCCTCGTTCCCGCACGATTTCCCAGCCCTGGGACTCCAGCAGTTCGTGATGTGAGCCCGGTGTGTCCTGGTACGACGTGGTCGACAGCAATATACGAGTTGTCATGAAGTGAATCTCCCTTTCCGATTCTTTGCGGGCGAAACTCGCATCAGCGAGGCCCTGCCGCGACAATTATGCCACCGGTGGCAAAGAATATACAAGATAATCCAGGGCGGACGAGTTTATGGGCGCCACAGCTCGTCATCGATCCTGAGGCTCGGCCTTCAAATCATCAAGCAGCCCGACTATCCAGCCGGCAAAATTTTGCGACATCAACCTGAATGCGTAAGCGTTGCTGACGCTCATCGTCCATTCCGTGTCACTCTCTCGAGGGTCAGTCTGTTGCTGCCAGGCAACGACCAGCAACTTATCGCTCACAGAATCGCGGATCACGAGCTCGGTGGTCATACGGCCCCGTGAGGCGGGTAAGGACTCGAGAATGCTGCCCTGCACCCAGCCCGTCGCCTGGATATCGAGATCAATGATGTTCGGCCAGAAGACCATCACGCCGGGACCGCTTTCACTGGTCGGCTCGTAGCCCCCCCGTTCAACCAGGGTCTCGTACATCGCCTTGGCCAAGCGGCCCGAAACGGCGGCCTCGATCCGCGCCACGTCTTCGTCACGAATAGCCCTGTCGTGAAGCCGCTCCTGGTTGCGCCTCCAGTTATCCACGAATTCAACAGGGGCCTCGTGCAGGATGATCTTCGTATAGCTGTTCCAGTCGACATCGGTGGCGACCTGTATTTCGTGGCCCCGGCCGTATTGCAGGACCTCGAGGCCGGGTTCAGGCGCGGGTGCAGGACCGGCACAACTCAGCAGAAATACAGTGACACACAGTATTGTAAACGCAATGAACCGGTTCATGGCGCGTTTCCTCGTCGCGGCAACGCCTGCCGGAGGGGCAGGCGTTGCCAGTTTCATCACTGTGAGAAGCTCTAAGGCTATCTCAATGCCATCAGTCTCCCCACTGCGCCGTGACACCAATCTCGTACTTGGTACCACTGCTGTTCCAGAGGGTCGGCGCATCATGCCGCAGACCACGCTGCCCGTACTGCTCTTCATCAGTGATGTTCTGCGCGGTGACACGCATCTTCCACACGTCGTTGAAACGATAGGAAGCTGCCAGATCCACGTAGTGGGAGCTGTCAAACCAGCGGTGGACTCTTGGATCGCCGTCATTCGGCTGGAAGTATTCCGAACGGTACTTCCAGAACGCGCTCAGGTTCAGGCCGCCGATATCCCAGAACAGGTGCACGGTGCCGATATCGTCGGATTGGCCGTAGAGCGTCGCCGGGACCAGGTTGTTCAAGCCCGGCAGGACTGTGCCGTCGCTCTGGATCTGGTCACCATAGATTGGATCCTGCGTCTCGAAGCTGGTATCCGTGTGGTTCCAGCTGACTTTGAAACCCAGGCCGTCGTATGGGTACTTCCAGTTCGAGAACACGTGGGATGCCGTCAGTTCGATACCCCAGAGGTCCGAGGTATCGTCTGTCAACACGGGCTTCCTGACATCAACCAAGAGATTCACGCCATCGACCGTGAGGGATTCCTGCTCGACCTGATTCATCACCTCGGCTTCAAAGTACTTGTAGTAAACCGCAGCGCTGAGCGCCGTGTCCTCAGTCCAGTACCACTCGAACGAGATGTCCCCGTTCCAGGACGTGAATGGTTCGATATACGGATTGCCGCCGGACGCTGACCCCAGCTCCTCTGCCAGCGCCTCTTCGCGCGTCTCGTAGTCAAAGTCTTCGTTAATGTTGCCGAAGTCCCTGTTGGCCCCCATGAACTCGGGGTTGTAGCGCGACAGGGCGCGGTAGATTCCCGTGCGGATCATGAAGTCTTCCCTGATCTCGAAGTTCACGTTGGCGCTGGGCAGCCATACCTCCTCCGAGTGTACGAGACGTATATCTTCCAGCGTACCCGTCTCGACGACGGCCCAGAGACCGGAATCCGGGTCCTGCTCGGTAACATAGCCCTCGCGCAGCCCCTTCGAATCCACCTCGGTATCCACGAAGCGCAGACCAAAGTTGCCCCAGATCGGCACGGCAAAGCTATCGGAACTGAAGTTGGCCATTGCATAGACGGCCGTCGTGTTCTCCTCGACGTTGATGTCACTCTCGTCAAAGGTTCTGTCCGGGTCTGCGAGGCGGTCCTGACCGTTCGTAATCAGTCTCGTCGCGCACAGGGTGTCGAAGGCCGCAAAGGAGCCGCCGATGTTCCCGCCGTCGTTGTTGTCGAAGAAATCGCTGTTCGGGAACGTGTCAAAGGCACATTCGTCTACTAGCTGCGCGAACACGTCCTCAATGTCCGTGCCTTCAGGCCAGCCGTACTCTTCGAGGATATCCTCGACGTCCTTGCGGTTGTCGTCCTCGTTGTTGGTGATGCGATGGTACGTGCCTTCGCGGACACCGAACTTCACGTTCTCGATGAAACCGCCGTCGTCGGGAGTCCAGATCACGTCGAGTGTCACGCCATCGGACTTGGTTTCACGGTCGGTCATGCGATTGCGTATCTCGAAATCACTACTTAACCTGCTGTCGCCAATGCCGTTGCCATTGGTATCTCTACCGCCATAAGTAAGCAGGTTGTCGATGTCGAAATCTTGCTGGAGAGTTCGTCCTCCGAATGATTCGTCTACGCCCTGGTAGAACGTGATGGTCGGCAAGCCATTCTCGAGCACCATGTCGTACTGCACGTAATCGGACTGCGTGCGCACGTAACGGCGCACGCGGTTACGCTCGTGATCGACGGTCGACAGGTCGGTACGGATCTCCCAGTTGTCGTTGACTTTCCAGCCAAGATCCAGGCCGAGGCCTTCCAGTTTCTCGTCACGGCGATACAGTTCGCCGTCGCTTTTCATGCGGCTAACGCCGGTGAAGCTCAACAAGGCGTAGTCGTCCGTGTGCACCACATTGCGGGGTTCGCGGCGTGAATCGGCGATGATGAAATCGTGTCGGTCGTCCTCGTAATACTTATCGGACCAGAAGAAGTCGAAGGTGGCGTCCACAGTTTCGTTACGCCACTGGAGCGCACCCATGACGGCGTCGCGCTCTTCCACTTCGGCATTGTTCAGGCGCCAGTAATAGGAGTTCGGGATGAAGTACAGTGAGTCTTTGACGATGCCGTTCGCAAGATCATCCGCCTGGTCCTGCGGGGTGTATTCGCCTCCACGATCCGTGCAGCGGTCGTCCTGCGGGTCAACCTCGGTATCACAGACCACCCAGCTGGAACTGGTCGAAAACGTCTCTTCCGGGTTGCCGGAATCCCAGCGCGAGTAACCGAGTGACAGGCCAAATTCACTACCGTTGTCCAGTTCCCACTGGTCGACGTAGCTTAAGGAGCCGCGGTAGCCCCATGGATCGGCGTTGTCAGCCCGCTCTGCGTACTCGTTGTACAAGCCGCGCATGTTGAGGTTAACAGACCGTTTTCCATAATCGAGCGCGCGCATCGTGCCGATATCGATCGTGCCGGCAATGCCACCCTCGATGAGGTCCGCCTGCTGGGTCTTGTAGATCGTTATCTGCTTGGTCAGTTCGGACGGGAACACCTGGTAGTTCATGTCCCGACTTGCGGCAGCCGTGGTGCCCTGGCGCCCGTTGAAGGTCTGCAGGGTCAGGAACGGCCCCATGCCGCGGATCGAGATACCCGATACGCTGCCCTTGAACCGGTGTCCACTGGCGCCAGTGATCTGCTCGATGGCTTCACCCACCGAGAGGCTCGGAATATCGCCGATGTCACCGATACTCATCGCGTCGACGATACCGGTCGCCTGGCGCTTGATATCGATGGAATTCTGCAGCGCACGACGAGTGCCACTGACAACAATTTCCTCAATCGGCTCGTTTGCGGCGTTGGCGTTACCGCTGCCTGATTGTTCCTGGGCCATTGCGGGCATGTGCGCCAGCATGATGCCCAGTGCGAACACCGGGAGGACATTTCTTCCTCTTGTGCCGCTCAGCTCTTGCATTATCTTCATTATCGTTTTCACTTTTTACTCCCCAGATTTTCCCTTTCCGCAAACCTATTATTTCACGTTATGCCACCGGTGGCCATAATGCCAATGAAACCCTCTAAGTTACTGACTTTGATGAACTTTCTCGCTAGCAGGCGGCTGCACTACGAAAAAAACATTCCTCCGTTGATGTCAACACTGGCCCCGGTTATGAAACTCGACGCCGGCGAGGCAAGATAAACGGCAAGGTCCGCCACCTCGATGGCCTGCCCTTCCCGTCGCAGCGGCGTTGCCGCCGCGACATTGGCCCGTACTTCGTCTTTTGTGAACGTGTCGTGGAACGTGGTGCTGATCATGCCGGGGCAGACGCAGTTGACGCGGATGTTCTGCGGCCCCAGTTCCTTCGCAAGCCCGCGCGTAAACGTCATCACCGCTCCCTTCGACGTCGCGTACGCGTTGGCGCCGGGTCCGCCGCCGTCGCGTCCAGCCTGCGACGAAAAATTGACGATGGCGCCGCCTTCGCCCATGTGCAGCACGACGGCCTTGCACGCCAGGAACACGCTCGTCACGTTGAGCTTCATAACGTATTCGAAAAACTCCTCGTCCATCTCCGCGAGTGGCTTGCGGGCCACGAGCCCGCCAACGACGTTGACGAGGATATCGATCCTGTCGCCGAATGCTTTCAGCGTCTGCGCAACCAGGTTGTCGACGTCGGCTTGCTGCGTCATGTCGCCTTTCACGGCGATCGCCTCCCCGCCCGCATTCTTGATTGCCGCAACGGTGGCCTCGCCCTCGGACGCGTTGTTGAAATAGTTGACGACGACTTTCGCGCCCTGCGCGGCAAGCGCCTCCGATACAGCGCGCCCTATATCGCGGGATCCGCCGGTGACGATGGCTATCTTTTTATTCAGGCTCATCATTAATTCCTCGATTAATCGCGTTACGTAGTAGTGGCCGGGCCGGGCCTGAGCGGATGAATATGTCCGCACAGTACCCAGACCGAGAGGACCGTCAGAATCGCGAGCGCGGCCCCGACGGCAAACGCCGGCGCATAGCTTTTCACGGTGATGACCGGGATCAGGAAGTTCAGCAGGACTACTGCAAGCTTCGCGGCCGTCCCCGCAAAACCGGCAAGTGAGCCCACGGACTTACCGCTGAAAAAATCGCTCGGCAGCGTCTGGATGTTCCCGACGGCCGTTTGAAAGCCGAAAAGAATAGCGGCCATCAGCAGTACGGCGGTCAACGGAGTTGACGCTTTCATCGTCAACAATAGGCAGACAAGCATGATCAGGCCACCGAGACCAATGACGAACTTCCGCGTCTTGTTGACCGACCAGCCGGCTTTAATCCTGTTTTGCGCCAACAGGCCTCCAAACCAAGCGCCGAACATGGCGCCGACATAGGGGACGGCTGCGTACTTCGCGATCTCGGCCACGCCGAAACCGTAGGTCTCGTTCAAATAGAGCGGCAACCAGCCGACGAACAGCCACCAGATCGGGTCGAGGAAAAAGGACGCCAGTATGACGCCCCAGCTTTCCTTGTGCGACAGGATCTCACGCGACGTCGGCGCGTACTCGGCCACTTCGTCGGTCTCGACGTTGCGCTGGCCGGTCAGGATGTATTCCCGCTCCTCATCTTTCAGCCAGGGGTGGCTCTCCGGTCCGGACTTGTAGATGATCAGCCAGGGCACGAGCCAGAGCAGGCCAAGCACGCCAATCGTGATGAACGTAGCCTGCCAACTACCAAACCAGATGAACAATAGTCCGACGATCGGGGCGGAGATGATGCCGCCGATGGCCGCGCCGGAATTGAAAATACCCTGCGCGAAAGCGCGCTCCCTAATCGGGAACCACTCCGCATTGGCTTTCGTTGCGCCAGGCCAGTTGCCCGCTTCCGACACACCCAGAAGGCCGCGGAAGAGCGAGAAGGTCAGCAATGAGTTGGCAACGGCGTGCAACATGGTCGCCAGCGACCAGACACCGATGGCGAGGACGAACCCCAGCCGCGTGCCGATCCAGTCGAAGATCTTGCCGAACAGGGATTGACCGAAGGCATAGGCGAAGGTGAAAACATTAATGATGATGGCGTAATCGGTCTTGGTCAGGCCCAGGTCGGCAGAGATCTCCGGCCACATGACGGCCAGCGCACCCCGATCGATGTAGTTGATGATCGTCGCGAGCGCCACCAGGCTTACGATTACCCACCGGAGTTTTCCGACCTTCATGATTTTCCCTCGTCGAGAAAGTCTTCCCTGGCGGGGCTGAAAACGTCAACGAGCACGCCCGCCTTGCGGCACACAGCGCCGTGCTCGAGATTTGGCCTGACGAAGAAACTGTCGCCAGGGCCCAGCCTTCTTTCGTCGCCGTCGATGTAGACGTCGAATTCCCCGCTCTCGACGTAGGTCACCTGTGTGTGCGGATGCGAATGCACAGTGCCGACAGCGTCCCGGTCGAATTCAACGCGCGCCATCATGATCGCGTCGTTATAGCCGAAGATCTGGCGCACCAGGCCTTCCCCAACGGGTTCTCGCGGCGTCTGCTCGCCGACAAAGAAGGCATCTTTATTCTTTTTCAATCTGACTCTCCGTGCGCCTTGATCGAGCCGAGCGGCGCAATGCGACAAACGGCAGCGCTCATCGCCCGGCTCCAATTTGCAGGATTTCCGGCTCCGCCGTTTCGTCGAACGTGTTGCCGCTCAGCCTTGTGACCGGTTCGCCGACCGTCTCCGTTACCCGAATCGGCCAGCTGTCCACGAACACGTTGTCGTGGATGTCGGTCGCCTGCACCCCGTGCAATCGAATCGACGCTTTTGACTTGTTGCGCTTGTTCTTTCCCACGTCGCCGATTGTTGACGCCCGCAGCGTGAAGTGCGGGCCGAACGTACTTTCATCGGTGCCGCCGCGGTAGATGTCCGCGATCGCGCCGCCGATCTTCCTGAACTCGCTGTTGTCTATCCTGATGTACTCGCCGTTGTAGATGCCGAGGTCGTCATCTTCGCGGTTCAGCGCAAGAATGCTGCCTGTTACGTTTCGGAACGTTGAGTTGCGGATTTCAATACGGTCCGCAAACGTGTGTTTCGCCAACGCGAAGAAGTTGAAGGAATGGTTCGTGTCGAGGTCCTCGACCACGGAGCCCTCGACGACGAGCGCATAGTTGTTGAGCATCGAGTAGCGGCTGGTCCTGATGGCCGCATTGCCCGCGACGTCGGGTGCTTCCGCCCCGGATATCTTGACGCCGACCAGTTTCAGGCTGCCACCGTCGACGATCTCGAATAGAGCCGTCCGCTCGAAAGTTATTCGTACCTCACCTTCCCCTCGTACCGTCACCGGCTTGTCGACGACGATCGTCCTCGAGACCGGGTACTCGCCGGACGCCAGCACGACGATGTCGCCGGATTTCGCGCGGGCAACTCCGTCGACGAGCGTGTCGAGACCGGGACTGACCGGGACCGTGGCGCCGGTATCGAACCGGTCACCGCTGCCTGGCTTCGGGTACCAGTCGACGCCAGTCTCCGCCTTGTCCAGCACACGCAGCCCGGGCTTGGCGCCGACTTTGGCGAAATCCGAATCCGCCGGGTACAAAAGGCCGTTGGTTCCTTTGACGAGTTCAACCTCGGCGCTGCGGAATCCGTTCGCGATCTTCAGCTGCTGGACCCGGTTCAGAATGTTGTCGCGGAACTCGATACCGGACACGTCGTCATGCACGGCAATGACATTCCTGCCGTCCTCGTTGTAGATCAAGTTATTGCGAAACGCAGTGGTGACAGGTGGCGCCGAGCGCTCTTCATCGCTGCCGGCGGCGAGTTCGATGTGGTCGCTCTCGATAATCGAGTTGTTCTCGATAATGGCGTTTTCGACCCGATGGTAACGATTGATCGGTGAATTCGGCACACCGTTCATGATGACGAACGCGCCTCCGAATCGATGTCCGGTCAATCCGTGCAGGTAGTTGTTGCGGACGGTCTGGCGCTTGTTGATGACGCGGATGCCGCCCGTGTGATCAACACGATTACCAAGGAAGACGTTGTTCTCGACGAGATTGTCGTTGCCGTGGCGCAACGTCAACGTACCTCGCGACTCGAAGAAAAGGTTGCCGCGGAATGTGTTCCCCCCGGATTTGCTGGAGATGATCTCTACCTCGCCGTCGCAGCGGTCGAAATAGTTGTTCTCAACGACGGTCAGCGAATCGCTCAGGGAGTAATGGCTGGTGCCGATACGCAGTGTTTCGCCACCATTCGAACCGAGGACCGGTCGCGGCCCGAAGTAGTTATGATCAATCCGGTGGCGATTCGCCCGGCTTTCCTCCGAATCAAGCTTCACCGCCATCGTGACGCCCTGGTTGCTCTTGCCGACCAGGTGATTGTGGTCGAAGCGATTGTGCTTGCCGTACAGCATCACCCAGTAGTCGGTTTCGTATCGTTCCGGGTTGTTAAAGTGATCAATAACTACTTCAGTCACGCGCGAATGATTGGCGTAGTCGCCCTTGATCCTGCGAAACGCGATGACGGTGTTCGTCGGGGAGTGGCCGTCCCTGAATACGAGGCCGGATACGACGAGGTGTGTTCCCGCTAGGCGCAGGTTCGACTGGCCGGTAATCAGGACCTTTCCCTTTTCCTCTGCGGTCAGCGTGATTGGCCTGCCCTCACGCCCTTGGCCGGTAAACAGGATCTCGAAGTTTCGCCATTCACCATTGGCGAGTACTACCGTGTCGCCCGGCTCGAGGTCTCTGACCGCATCTCTGAATGCCTGCTGCGACTCGACTTTGATCTCGGCGGCCTGCGCAACGCAACTCGCGAGCAAAGCCAAGGCAAAAGCCAGGCGCAGCCGAAATCCGATCACTAGTGCTCCCCACATGTTATTAGAAATATTGGTGAACAGAACTTTAACCAATATTCTACCTATTGGTCAACAAAATTCCGTACCACAGTGCGGCTAACTAACCGGCAATTCGGTCAACCAATATTCGCGGATCTGCCGGCTCAGGGTCCCTTTGACGGGGTGATAAATGATGATAAAAGCCTCTAAATTAATGTTTGGCATATGGTTTATATTTTTTATTACCAATTTTTTTCGCTTCTGCTATATTCTGTTTCTCCTATACAAGAAATCTGACGGATAACCTGTTTGCCGTCGAGGAAGTCTGCCTTGGCTAGAGAAGCGCGCACGTACAAGAAGGTTCTGAAACAGATGCTCGAGTTGATTCATTCCGGGGTCTTTCCCGCCGGCGGCCGCCTGCCACCGGAACGTGAACTCGCGGAGCGATTCGATGTGAGCCGCCCCACCATCCGCGAAGCGATCGTTGCGCTCGAGACGTTGGAATACGTGGAGGTCAAGACCGGCTCCGGTGTCTACGTTATCGAAAACAGTCGGATGACGAGTGGCATCAATGACAACGTCAGTGCGTTCGAACTCACCGAGTCCAGGGCCCTGATTGAGGGCGAAGCCGCCGCGCTGGCCGCGAAGATGATTACCGACGAGGAGTTAGAGGAGCTGGCGGCGTCGCTCGGGGACATGGCGCGAGAGAATGACGCAGGTGACCTCGCCTCCGGAGACGCGGACAAGAAGTTCCACCAAGTGATCGCGCGCGCTACACGAAACGAGATGTTCGAGTCCATCATCAACCAGATGTGGCATGTGCGCGATCATGCCCCCCAGGTATTTCGAGCCTACCAAGCCATATGCGAGCAGGATGGCGCCCGGCGCGTCGAGGAGCACCAGGAAATCTACGAGGCGCTGTCCAGGCGCGACGCGGAAGCCGCTCGCAAAGCGATGCATCATCACTTCGCACGCATCCTCAACAAGCTGATTTCAACGATGGAGGACGAGCAGGTCAAAGCGGTCCGGCAGCAAACGTCCGAGGTCCGCAGGCGCTTCTCGCTGGATCACCTCGTTGCTGTCGATTGAAGTTCGCGGCGCATGACAAGTCATGGCATTACGCGGGAACACTTATGAGAGGGGAGCAGCGCGGCTGATGAGAATTACCCGGTCACTAGCCCAGGTATCGCTGTGCTTCGTCCCGTTCATCTCGATCGCTTGCGCGGCGCAATCGCAGGTCCCCGCCGATCGCTTCGACCTTAGCTTCTGGAAACTGACGCTGCCGCTGGATGAAGACGAAAACGGCAAAGTCGACGAAATAGATACCCGCGAGCTCGGACAATACGCTCATCCCGACTTCTTCTACGTTGACCGAAGCGGCTTCCTGGTATTCACCGCTCCCAACAATGCCGCGACCACGCCGACCTCGACCAATACGCGTAGCGAGCTGCGGCAAATGTTCCGCGGGACCGATACCAGCATCGGCACGCACGACCCGAAAAACAATTTCGCACTCGAAGCCCACGCGCGCAGCAGTGAGTTCGCTGACATCGGCGGCCAGCTGGAAGCCACGCTGAAGGTTTTGCACGTCCCCGGGCGTGCCAAGTACGCGGACAGACCGTCGGCATTCTCGGTTGTCATCGGGCAGATTCACGCGCTCAAGGACGAGAAACTGGTCCGCAGCGGCAGCGGATTCGGCTACGGCAACGAGCCCTTGAAGATTTTCTACAAGAAGTGGCCCGGCCATGAATCCGGTTCAGTGTTCTGGACGTACGAGAGAAACCTCGAGCGCGATAACTTGGCCAGGAGAGACATTGCCTACCCGGTCTGGGGCAACAGCTGGGACAACCCGGACGACCCGGGTGAAGAAGGCATCGCCCTCGGTGAGTTGTTCAATTACAACGTCAACGTCTACGGCAACGTGATGTACCTGACGTTCAGGACAAGCGACCCGAATCGAACCGTCAGCTACCGGCTGGACCTGTCCGACAACGTGGATGCGAATGGCATTATCGATGAGAAAGACAACCCCGACGGCTATTCGGGCGACGCCTTTTATTTCAAAGCCGGTGTGTACAACCAGTGCAGCACCCATGACTCGGACGACACCCGCGACCCCGTGTGTGCCGGCACCGGTGACTGGGCAACCGACAAGGCTAACGGGGACTACGCATCGGTCGCGTTTCGCCGGATACAGTTGACTCGCTCAGTTAAACCAGAGGGCGAGCCTGCCGAGAAATAGCGCGGACTCCGCTTTTTACTTCTGACCGAAGTCGGATTCCAGCGGGGACGACAACATGCGGCCGGGCGCCATGTAGATGTCGTCGTACCGCACACCACCATTGCCGTATGGCGCCTTGCGCGGGCCGGTGTTGGAGATTGCCATGAACAGGGTCAGCGGCAGCGCGCGCTGCATGCGAAATTCTGCACCTTCGAAAACCAGGGTCTGTGTCGCGAACTCCCCGCCCCGCACATAAAGGTCGTAGCGCTGCCCGCCCGCCTCGGGGCCGGCGTTGTTCACGACGCACCAGAGGTCATACCATTGTCCCAGCTCCAATGGCTTTGCCGGATTGCCCGTCGCAGGATTGACAATCTTGCCGTAGGCCTTATCGGTTTTCAGAACCATCAGTGTCCCGTCATTTTTGAAGCCGTCCGACTCGTATTTATCCGTAATTCGTATCATCGGCTCGAACGAGTCGTAACCGTAGCGAGGAATATCGGGCGCCGGAACATTGCTCAGGCCGAAAGAGTGGTTGTTGGGAAAATGCTCGACGTTGATTCTCGCGAAGAAAGTCCAGGTTTCGCCGACTGCGACCGGCTTAGGCAGCGGTACGAAGCCGATTGCTTTGCGGTTACCAACGACGCCCTCCGCGGCGGGCTTTCTGAGCATGTAACGATTGCCTGAACCGGACTCACTGCGAATCACTGTGACCTGCGGATCGGGCATGTGCGGGTCTGTCTCATTCTGGACGTCGATGTTTGTCCAGGACGTCAGCGCATCTTCGGACTCGAAGTCATCAACCAGCAGCCACGGGGACTGGCCAACAACATTGTACGGCCCCATCCATTCATACGGTCGGCCGGCGATCCGCACTTCATGGCGACTTGAAGGAGAAGCATCCTTTCGCGCGAGGAAGAACAGCAGTGTCGATCCTTGTACATCGGCGACGGAGACAACCGTGTAGTACTCGTCGTTACGCAAGACTTCGATGCTGGAAATGCTGCTGTTGGAATTGACTGCGAGCTCCGAGACCGGGCTGTATGCGCCGTGCGACTCGATGGCCGAGACAAATACCGTGTTTCCACGTTCTTTTCTGCGGATCATGAATCCTGCATCGCGCCGCAGATTGAACTCGGGATCGTTCGCACCGAGCCGCGTGAACAACAGCTCGTCTGTTTCCTGAGTCACGCTCGTCAGCGTGTAGAACCTCCCGTGCTCTATCCACGACAACTTCGTATTGTCTGATCCCGCGCGACCTCTACCCTCGACATACAGGTGCTGGTATCCGTTGGCTTTCCCCAACGGCTCCAGTGAAGCTGGCGACTCGTAGTCGAACTCCGCGTGCATTACCTGTCCCAT
>JBFFOS010000052.1:0-18536 GCA_041574375.1 Woeseiaceae bacterium | reverse complement strand
TTCATCGATATTCTCGAGCGCTGCAGTCCCGAACAATTAACCGTCTACGCCCGTTACCAGCGCCGCGGCGGCATCGACATCAACCCGTTTCGCTCGAATTTCGAGAAAATCTCGCCCAACCTGCGCCTCTGGCGCCAGTGATCACTCGCTCTTGACGAAGCGCGCATCTCTGATGGTGAAAGACACCGGGTCTTCGGTAAAAAGGAAACCGAGCGGAACATGCAGGACAGTCAGGTCCGGCGTCACGAAGTCGGCCAAATCGATTTCGTAGGTCTGCCACTCACTGCCTAGCGTGATCTCAATGCTTGGTGGTGCCTCGTCGTCCGGATCGTACACATCCTTCATAATAACCGCGATCTGTTCGCCGCCGCCATCGCTCTTTATCTCGAGGATGAGGCGGTCAAATGAAGAATAATCCAGCTTTACCCTGCTTTCCTGAAGCGCGTATGGACCAAACCAAAAAGTGGCCCACGCTGCGCCGCCGTTGTAGCCAAATCGCACGCCTTCGTCAGTCAATGCCAGGGAGTGTATATCGAATACAGCTGCGCCCAATGCACTTTCCCGACCGATGTAGTAGGACCCCAGATTGGGGCTTCCTGTCGCTACGAGTGCCGGATCTGGCAAACCGGTTACCCAATCGCGCATTCCGGCCAGTATGGCAGCGTCTTCGGCATTCAGATTCATGGTTCCCCTGTTAACGAGGCGCACATACGTTCTTCCCAGGATCTCGAGACGCTGGTAGTAACGTAACAACACGCTCAGGTTCGATGTTGACCCGATCAAGGCATGAGATAAGGCACTGTTGATGCGCCGGTGGTACACGGGTTGCAGCTCCTCAAATCGTTCGCCTGGAAGAGAATCCGGCGTAATGAAGGCATAAGATTCGGCCTCCGGTGGGTACTCAAGGATAAAAGGGACCTCCAGTGATCGAACGTAACTATTGTGGCTCGCCTCGAGATTTTCTATGCGTCCGACGACGTCGTAGTAGTCGGCCAACAGGTTTTCTATGTCATTGCCCTGCAATCGGCCAAGAACATCGGAATTCTTCAGTGAATCGTAGCCGCTCGTGTTGGCGGCAAAAATTTCCTGGGCCGAGGCTTCGAATCTCGCCTTGGAGTACAGGGAGATGTCCTTGGTGCTGAATGTCGATTGCGCGGTCAGGTAGTCAAGAACGCGCCACCCATCGACTACCGCTTCCTGACGAAACGACTTGAGCGTTTGCAATTCGGCGAGGTCCTCCCCGACATTCCGGGCAATGCTTTGCAGGTGACTTTGCAGCCTGGCATCGTCCTGCCTGTTCGAATTCCAGTTGTCGATCTGCAGCGCGATGAGGATACCGACGACTACAAGCACCATCTCGCCAAGGGCGTAAAGAAAATATCTTCGGAACCTGTCACTCATGAATTCGAGGTGCTTGAACCGTCTTACAAGAAGCAGCATGTCATTGATTTTACTGATAAACCCGCACGTAGTCGATCAACATCCGCTGCGGGAAGATCGAGTCGTCGATCGGGCCGCCGGTGCGTCCCCAGGTGCCGCCCACAGCCACGTTGAGGATCAGGTTGTAGGCGTGGTCGTAGGGCCAGGTGTTCCAGCCTGTACCCTCATTCATGTACGTGAAGTAGTGCGAGTCGTCGACGAAAATGTCGATACGATCGGGCGTCCATTCCAGCACATAAACGTGAAATGCCTCGT
This sequence comes from Woeseiaceae bacterium, assembly GCA_041574375.1. Classification (GTDB taxonomy): domain Bacteria; phylum Pseudomonadota; class Gammaproteobacteria; order Steroidobacterales; family Woeseiaceae; genus UBA1847. The sequence goes on along the minus strand of JBFFOS010000052.1, from coordinate 16,841 downwards.
CGACGTCGCCGAGCAGGACACGCCCCTTGCGCTGCTCCCACTTTTCCCAGTAGTAGGCCTCGTTGTGCACCGTGCCGTGGACGTGACCCATCTGGTAGCCGACGTGCTCCATGATGTCGATCTCGCCCGAGTTTGGCCAGGCGTCGCAGGTCTCGCTGCCCTGCCAGTCTTCACCCGACTCACAGGTCGTCGAGTACCGGTAAGGATCGCTCGGCAACATCCAGATGGCCGCCCAGGAGCCCTGGCCGCGCGGCAGCTTCGCCCGCACCTCGAAGCGGCCATAGAGAAAGTCTCCACTGCCCTCCGAATGTAATCGACCCGAGGTGTACGACGCGCCCTCGTAGTCTTCCCTGTGCGCCTCGATAATCAGCATGCCGTCCTCGACACGCAGGTTCTTCTTCCGGCCCGTGTAGGCCTGGTCCTCATCGTTGACCTTGCCCGGCGGCCAGATGTCAGGCGTCCACTTCGAGCTGTCGATCGCATCGTCATCGAATTCATCGCTCCAGACGAGATCCCAATCTCCCACGGCACGGTTTTTGTTGCGCACGACGAGCGCACTCAGCGTCGGCTCGCCGGCCGATGCGTCGAACCGGATAGTCAGCTCGCCATCATCTACTGAAACGTTGGGAGCGGTCACCGTCAATCCGGAGAAAACCTGGCCATCTCTGAACGCCATGACGTCAAGGTCATCGATCACGCGCTGCTCTTCGGCAAAACCGTCGAATACGCGCTCTCCACCGCCGATCTCGAGCGGCTCGGCGAAATGGAATGTGATGTCGTAGACACCATCCGGAATTGGATGATCAACGCGGATATCACCCTCACGGAAAGTGCGGTACAGCACAGGGTCCTGCGAGCCTTTGACCAGTTCCATCGTGCCCACCCGGCCGCCGGAGACGGATACCTCGGCTCCGTATTCGGTGCCATCCAATGCCATGTACGCCGGTCCGCCGATATTGACGGCCCAGACCAGGTCAGTGTCTGAAGCGGGTGCGCTAGCGGAACCCGGATCCGGGTCAACCGGACCCGATTCGCAGGCGACCAAAAGGATGGCGATAAGCGCCGCGCAAAGACCCCGCGATGCGTGGCAAAAACTCGATCTATTGGGGGTCAATGCGACGGCTTCTGTCTTAAGCAGCCGGTCTGATTCAGGCCGCACGCACGTCACGCTTGTAACGTCGAAGTCGCCGTTTAGCGCGCATGCGCGGTGGAAAAGAAATTCAATGTCAGACGACCCTTCGACAGGTCGTCAGTCAGCAGCTCCGGATGGAGGATGTAGCCGTTGTGCGCCGATGCGCCATCGTAGAAAACCAGGCGATTGTATCGCGCTGGTACGACGGTCAGCAGCTCGGCGAGATCATTCGACGCGGTCATGTACTGCGGTGGATGGCGGAATATCTCTAACGCTCCGTCGAGATACCGCACCGCTGCGGCAGGATCGATATTGTGCAGTCTTTCCGCCTCCTCCATTACCTCCGGTTTCTTCCAGCGATAGAACGCGGTACCGCCGAGGTCCGGATTCCGGAACAGGTAAATGAGCCCCGCGTAGTACCGTGTTCCGGGAACCTGAGCTCGATCCCGGTGGCACATCCGCTGATAGTGGGACAACTCCTCGGGTGGCACCGTGATGTTCGACAGGCAGGCCCACAGTTCGATCCCGGTGGAATGAATCGGGAAGTGGCGACTGAATTTAGAGCGAATGAGTCGGCGCAGGTCCTGCAGCGCATCGTCGCCGACGATCAGCCTGGGGCCCGGTGGGACGGACCACCACTCAAACCGGCTCGCATTCTGAACAGCAAAGTCGATCAGCGATTCGGGGTTCTCCAATACATCGTCGACAATCGCGCACTGGCTCCCGTCGCCGATGTCGTGGAGGCGAACCTCGGCGTTAGGATTGATACGAAGAGGGGGCGGATTCGCCAACGTTCGATCAGAAATCAGTGCAGTACGCTCACCCGGCGCGCTGGCGGGACAGTATTTCTGCAGGAATTCTGCGTGCGTAGGCATGTGGGACACGACAAACTTGATGGACTTCTCCATTTCACCCACCTCCTTGAGCATCTCATCCTGGTCGAGCGCATCGACCAGCGGGCTGTAGGTGCGTGGCTGAATGCCCTGCCCGAGCATCACTGCCGCCCAGCTTGTGACCGTAAACAGTTCGTCCTCCTCGCGGAAGAATTGCCCGTTCATTCTGAAAAGCTCGATTTTTTCCGTCAGGCTATCGGGCACATCCATTGTGCGGCAGTAGTTCCAGAACTCGCTGTCATCCCGACTGGTTGCATTGTAGTGCAGAACCAGAAAATCCCTGATCTTCCTGAACTCCTTGAGAGACAACCGGTTAAAGATCTCCTCCTGTTCAGGCTGCACACCCTCCAGCGAGAATAGCAGCATCAATTTGTTGATGGCCGAATGGATGAGATGGATCGACGTCGACTCCAGGGGCTCCATGAATCCGGAAGACAGTCCGATGGCCACGACGTTCTTGTTCCAGAACTTCTTGCGATGGCCGGTCACAAACCGCAGCAGCCTGGGCTCGATGGTCGGTTCGCCGTCCAGGTTGTCCAACAGGATCTTCAATGCCTCATCATCCGCCATGTACTGCGAGCAAAAAACGTGGCCGTTCCCAAGCCGATGCTGCAGCGGCACTCGCCACTGCCAACCTGCTGAATGTGCCGTTGCCCTTGTATAGGGCAGAGGGCCATCGGGTTGCTCTGACTGAACTGCCCAGGCTCGATCACAGGGCAGCCAGTGCGTCCAGTCCTCGTAACCGGTTTCAAGCGCCTGCTCGATCAGCAGGCCGCGGAATCCCGAGCAATCGATAAAAAAGTCGCCCTCAACCGTCTGACCGTCTTTCAACGTAACGGACTCCACGAACCCGGTTTCCGGGTTCAGGGCAGAATCCTCGATGAGTCCCTCGATCCGCTTGACACCGCGAGCCTCGGAAAACGCTCTCAAGAACTGGCCGTACTTGACCGCATCGATATGGTAAGCGTAATTGACCGGGGGCAGATCAGGCCGGGCTTCGGGATTGGTAATCGCGAACTTGGCGTACTGCGCGGCCAGGGTTTCAATGTTGAAAAGATACAGCGGTCGGGGGTCACGATGTCTCCGCAACTTGTGCCAGATCTGGTGAAACGGCACGCCCTCGATTTCATACCCGTAATTTCCAAACGGGTGGAAATAACTGTCACCCTGTTTGGCCCAGTTGACGAACTGGATACCGAGCTTGAAGGTTCCGCCGACGGCAGCCAGCATATCGGCGTCCTTGACGCCGATCAGCTTATTGAAGCCCAGGAACGGCGGGATTGTCGCTTCGCCCACACCAACGATGCCAACATCCTCGGACTCCACCAGCGTAACGTTGGCCAGGCCTTTTTGTGCAAACCGCGCAAATGCCGCCGCTGTCATCCAGCCAGCGGTCCCTCCTCCAACGATAACTATATTCCTGATACTCAAGCCTGATTCACTCATTTGTCAGCTAATACAACAGCCTACAACAAAAAAGCCGGGCTCCCTAGTCAGGGGAAGCCCGGCTTCAACTGGTTACGCTAGGCCGAATATTAAAAGTCGAAACGAACCGCCAGCGTGTATCGTCGATCGTTCCGGAAAGCGGTTCTCAGGAACTGCGTGCCGTCAAAGTCGATAACCTGGGTCGTCTTGGTAACTTCATCAAGAATATTGACGACCTGCAGACCAACCCTGAGATTCGTCAAACTATCTAGATTCGTGAAGTTATAGAAAACGGAGCCATCGAGCTGCCCGGTGTCCTCGCCATAAATCGGCGAGAACGGGAAGATATCGTCTCTCGCAGTCAGGAGGAACTCGGACCGCCAGTTGTAGGCGAGGCGCGCCGACCACACGTCCGTTTCATAGAACGCGACCAGGTTGATCGTATCCTCTGAAACGCCCGTCAAGGGTAGCCCAGCGCCAAAGGGTTGACGGGTTCCGGCATCAGAGTCCGTCGGCTGTCCCAGGTCGTTGGCATCCACGTAGGTGTAGGTCGCCTGCGCTCCGAGCGCGTTGAACGGCGCGGGCAGGAAGTCGAACGTCTGCTGGTACGAGACTTCATATCCCTGCATCGAGGCGTCTTCGACGTTCGTGGACCCGCGGAATTCAACGTCGGCTGTCGTGCCTGTGTCACTGACGATAGTTCGTTCTGAGGCCCCGTTGGTAATCAGGTTGTCGAAGTCCTTCTTGAAGAACGTGAAGGTCAGCAAACCAATATCACTGAAATACCATTCTGCCGACAGGTCGTAGCTCCAAGCCTCGACTGGCCGCAGCAGGCGGTTACCGGTGGACAGCGCAAACAGGGGGCCGGTATCCAAAGTACCGTTGTCCCGAAGGGTGTTGGTGTTGTCTCCGAACACACCGCCAGTCTTGTAAGCAGCCAGATCGGGCCTGGAGATGCCCTTGGATGCCGCCGCCCGGATAATGAAGTCATCCGTCACGCCGAACTTGATATTGAAACTTGGCAGCCAATGGTCGAAATCGACGTCGGCGTCATCCGGGACAATCTCTCCGGTGAAGGCCGAGATAAACTCGTCCAGCCGAACCTCCGACAGTGAACAATAACCGGGCAGGGGAGGGGGTAGAGTGCCGCATCCGTCGAGCTGCGGTGCAGGGAACGGAAACTGGAGTTCACCGCCGGATTCGATGGTTGTCTTGACGTAGCGTACTCCGATGTTACCGGAAATCGGCGTCTCGCCATCGATACCGAAGTCGACACGGATGTAAGCTGCTGCCGTCTGCTCGCTGACATCCGAGATTTCCCCCTCCGTGAAGGGAGTCCCCTCAATCACGTTGCCGCGGCGGTATACCGGACCCCATGGGTTGCCCCACTCCGGAAACGGGAAGAACGTACTGATTTGATCGGCCTGCTGCTCGGTCGAGCCGGCGAAGTACTCAGCCAGGAAGTTGGAGCCGCCGTAGTAGATGGCAGAACCATCACCCTCGACCGGAACAGGCGCTTTGCCGCGCTGGAAATCTCCGAACGGGTTATACACGTCGTTGTAGGAGGCATCAAGGGTGGGTTCACTGGCGTATGCCGCGCTGCCTGCCCACGGCGCCGACAGCACACCCCAGTTCTGGAAATTATTATCGCGGGTGATCCGGTTGCGATCAGACCAGCGGGCACCGAATTTCACCTCCCGAATGAATCCATCTTCACCGAAGTAGTAATCCAGATCGGCCCGCAGCGTTGTCATATCGGCTTCGTTCTCGATCTGGCTATCCAGCAGGAACGAATAATAGGTCCGGTCAGGATTCGTGAAGTAGTTCGGGTCCGTCGATCCATCGGTGGTGGTCGGAGTGCGGAACTGCACATCGGGCGTCTCACCCCTCAGATCCAGGTAGATATCTGAGTAGCTGCCCATTGCGCCGATAATGCCATCCTCGGACCGCTCCGATTCGAGGTACTGTGCTTCGAAGTTGAGTGTCAGCTTATCCGACGGCGTCCACGAAAGCGCCAGCGAGACATCCTCTGTGACAGAGTCATCCTGGCGCTGGAAACGCAACGTTTCTGTAGGTATACCGACCTGCACGTTACAGGGCCGGTCGAGGCCCTCCGGAGGATTCAGAGAGCCTTCCTGGCAATTGTCTTCGCCTCGCCATGCAACCTGGGAAAGTACGCCAGACTCAAAGCTACCGTTCCTGAACGTCCAGTCCGTTCCGGCTGCCGGGATCGGAAACAGGTTGTCGTCATTGACTAGGGCGAGTACGGCATTCTCGTCTACAAACAGATCCGCTTCTGCCCGCAGGTACTCGGCTGTGACGAGCAGGTTTCCATCATTGCTTTCCCACTGTCCGACCAGCGAGATTGCCTCGCGGTCACGCTCATAGCCGGTCGTCCTGACGCCGGCGCCCTTGGGCACAATGACGGTGCCATCGGGCGGGAAGGTATCAGGCGTGAAATTCAAACCTCCGTCAACGCCGCCGGAACCTACCGGGGTTACCCGAATACACGGTCCATCCAGCGTATCCGCACGGTAACAGGGATCGGTAACCTGAGATGCGTAAGATCGGCTGTTAAGTTCGGACTGCGCGTAGCCAAACTGCAGACCGAATGAACCGCTGTCGGTATCCCAGTTATTCGAACCCAGGAACGAAAACGTCGGTGAGCCGTCTTCTGCGATGTCGCCGTAGTTATATTCAGCTGAACCCGAGAGTTTCATACCATCCGTATCAAGCGGCTTGCGTGTGACCAGGTTCACCGTTCCCGCGATTCCACCATCAATCATGTCGGCGGTCGCATTTTTGTAGACCAGAACGGCGCCCAGCAACTCAGGCGATACATCATTAAAACTCAGCACGGTACCGCCGGTCGCCGAGAACACGTCCCGACCGTTCAGCTCAGAGCGGACGTAGGGCAGACCGCGAATGACTACCCCAGCACCTTCGACCGAAAAGCGGTCGGGGTCCGTCGTCTTCTTGAAGCGTCCGATGTTTACGCCTGGGACGCGCTGCAGTGCCTCTGCAACCGATCGGTCGGGCAGCGCCCCGATATCCGATGCGGTCACGGCGTCAACGAAAGTATCGGAGTTCTCCTTCAGCGCTTGGGCAGTCTGCAGGGAGCTGCGAATGGCTGTAACGGTGATCTCTTCGATCGGATCGCTATCGTCCTCTTGCGCGATCACCTGGGACGGCCCCGCAACACCCAGTGCAAGTGCCACGCCTACTGCCACCGGACTTTTCGTAAAATTCGTTTGCATAGTCTATTTCACTCTCAGAAATATTTAGTTAGCCAGGTCTGCTCGCTTCCAACAGATCAATTCGAGCCCTCTGCTGCCAAAAGCTCTTGTGTTATATGCAGGTTTTTGCATGCTCAATCCCCCGGCTTGCGAATACTGCAAATATTGCTGACGGATGGATTCGCGTTTCTGTCCCGAAGAATCGGGCAAACTGTTTCTGATGAAACAACATGCTCCCCTCGCCATGTAGCGTGTTTCTACTGAATTCTGACAGCGCTGTCAACACTTTGTCGAAAATTGGTCGCGTAATCGCCGGGTCAGTTGCGTGAAGCAGATGACAGCGCTGTCACTTATCCTTACAATGCGGCCGTAAACGGGGAACACACCTGCTCTCTCCGGGGGTAAAATGAAAATTCAGCTGTACGCGGAACGTCCGCAGCAAGACGCCGGGCACCGCTGCTCCGGCAACAAATCGCCGCTTCGCTGCAAGCGCTCTGTCGCCTCGCCTGCCGTTCAGGTGCGCGATGAGTAACGTCATGTCGGCCAAGCCAACGCGCGATGACGCGGCTGCGGCGCGCGACGTGTCGGGCGATTTCGTCGATCACGCGGGCGAGCGCTACTACGTCATCCGCAACGTCGACCGCATGAAGCCGTTTTTTATCAGCGTGATTTCATCCGACGACCACTGGCTGTTCATATCGTCAACGGGCGGACTGACGGCGGGCCGCGTTTCTCCCGAGACCGCCCTTTTCCCGTACGTCCCGGTCGACAGAATTCATGAGAGCCTGGCCCATACCGGACCGCGCACGATTGTGCGCCTGCGCCATGCGGGCGGCGATCATTACTGGGAGCCGTTCAACCGTGAACACCGCGGACGTCATGCAACCAGTCGTAACCTCTACAAAAGCATATTGGGCGACAAGCTGTGTTTTGAGGAGACAAACCACGACCTCGACCTGGTTTTTCGCTACACCTGGTCGACCAGTGCCAGGTATGGCTTCGTGCGCGACTGCGAGCTACGGAATACCGGATCGGCCGACGTTCGCGTCGATTTCGTTGACGGCTTACAGAACATTCTGCCGGCAGGCACGCCGCGCTTCACCCAGTCCAACTCCAGCAATCTCGTTGACGCCTATAAATGGACTGAACTCGACGAGCAATCGGGCCTTGCGTTGTTTACGTTATATTCAGGCATCACGGACCGCCCGGAACCCTGTGAGTCTCTCAAGGCAACGACAGCCTATTGTCTTGGCCTCGATGATCCGACAGTGCTCATATCTCCGGGCCAGCTCGATGCATTTCGCGAAGGGCAAGAACTTACCCAGGAGCGGCAAAGGCGCGGTATCCGCGGCTCGTTTCTTGTCGCGCACAGCGAGGACCTCTTGAGTGGCCAGGCCAGTGCCTGGCGCATCGTCATCGATGGCCAAAAGAGCCAGTCTGATGTCGTGCAGCTGCAGCAGACATTATTATCGGACACGTCGCTTGACGATCGCATTACGGCGTCCATCGCCGCCGGCTCCGATGAGCTTGCACGGATCATGGCGTCAGCTGACGCGTTCCAGGCAACGGCCGAGGAGAACGTCTCAGTACACCACTGCGCCAATGTGATCTTCAACGTCTTGCGCGGCGGAATCTTGGCAGATCAGTACAACGTCTCGGCCCGGGATTTCCGTCGTAGCGTCCGAAATTTCAACAAAGAGGTTTACGACCGTAATCGGGAATTGCTGCGGTCCCTGCCCGACCAGCTTCGCTCAGACAGACTCGTGGAAGCCGCGCGAGAAGCCGGCGACAGGCAGCTGTGGCGCCTTGCCCTCGAGTATTTGCCGATTACGTTCGGACGTCGCCACGGTGATCCGAGCCGTCCGTGGAACGAGTTCGCGATTCAAATTAAGGATGAGGACGGCCAGTTATTGCTGTCCTACCAGGGTAACTGGCGCGATATCTTCCAGAACTGGGAAGCGCTCGCGTTCAGTTTCCCCGGGTTCGTCGAAAACATGATCGCCAAATTTGTCAACGCTTCAACGGTCGACGGCTATAACCCGTACCGCATCACCAAGAATGGCATTGACTGGGAAGTCGAAGAAGCCGACAACCCATGGAGCTACATCGGGTATTGGGGTGATCACCAGATCATCTACCTGCTTAAGCTACTCGAGTTGTCTCGCAGGTTTCATCCGCAGAAGCTGCATGAACTGCTCCGCGAGCCCGTATTCTGCTACGCCAATGTGCCCTATCGGATCAAGCCGTTCGACTTGTTACTCCATGACCCGAAAGACACCGTGGTCTTCGACGTACAGGCCGCGCAACTGGTCGATGAGCGAGTGGCTGCGCTGGGTGCCGATGGCAAGCTGGTCCAGGATGCCGCGGGCGAGGTCTACCAGGTAAACCTGCTGGAGAAGCTTATCGTTCCGCTGCTCGCAAAGCTTGGCAACCTGGTAATCGACGGCGGAATCTGGCTCAACACGCAGCGGCCCGAATGGAACGATGCCAACAATGCACTCGTAGGCCAGGGTCTTTCGATGGTAACGCTGTATCACATGCGGCGCTATGTTCAATTCCTGGCGGATTTGCTTGACGGTGAGTCGGGCACGATTGCTCTCACCGCAGAGGTCGATGCGTGGTTTGGCGACACGGCCACAGCACTTGCCGGGTTGCGCGACGAACTCGGCAGGATGACGGACCTCGACGCACTGCGATACCGGTCGCTTGGGGCGCTCGGGGCCGCTGCCAGCGATTTCAGAGAACGCGTGTACTCCCGAGGTTCGTTGAGCGGCACTTGCCAGCGCACATTCGACAGCGTTCGCAGCCTGCTCTTCGACGCCGAGGCGATCATCGACCACAGTATTGCGGCGAACAAGCGCGACGATGGCTTGTATCACGCCTATAACATCGCCGACTTTGATGAAGATGCCGTATCGGTCAGCAATCTTTACCCGATGCTCGAGGGACAGGTCGCTGCGCTCAGCGCCGGCACGATCGGACCCGACGAAGCAGCAGAGGTTATTGAAGCGCTGTTTGCCAGCGCGATCTATCGCGCGGACCAGAACAGCTTCATGCTTTACCCGGATCGCGATCTGCCGCGGTTCCTCGAGCGCAATCGCGTGCCAGAGGAGGAGGTTCGGGCAATCCCATTGCTCGATAGCATGCTCGAGCGGGGAGACGGAAGAATAGTCATTCGGGATGCGGAAGGCTATTTGCGCTTCAATAGCGATTTCGTCAACGCAGGCAGCGTTGTCGAGGCGTTGAACAGGCTTACTGGCGACGAAGATGCCGTTGCCAAGGATTGCGATGCAATTCTCGATCTGTACGAGTCCGTGTTCCACCACAGTGAGTTCACGGGCCGCTCCGGAACGATGTTCGGCTTTGAGGGGCTGGGTTCAATTTACTGGCACATGGTCGCCAAACTGTTGCTGGCCGTCGCTGAAAACTTCTATGGCGCGCTGGACGCCGACCCGGCTGCACTGCAAAGACTCGGGGATCTTTACTACCGGGTCCGCGCAGGTATCGGCTTCAATAAAAATCCAGCGGAGTATGGCGCATTCCCCTGCGACCCGTATTCCCACACACCGAAGCACGCGGGCGCGCGCCAGCCCGGCATGACCGGACAGGTTAAAGAGGAGGTCCTGACGCGTTTTGCCGAACTCGGAGTTCGCGTGCACGACGGCTGCATTTCTGTCAGGCCGGCGTTGCTGCGAGTTCAGGAGTTTGCGCCCCATTCGACGTCATTCTGCTATCTCGACGTTGACGACAAATGGCAAACCCTCATTCTTGCCGACTCGAGTCTGGCGTTCACCTGGTGCCAGGTACCGATTGTCTACCGCCTTGGCGATGCAAACGCTGCCGGCCTCGAAGTCGAACTCGACGATGGCAGCCACACAAGCCATCCCGACTTCACGCTGCCTGCCGAACTCAGTTCCGACCTGTTCGCCCGCAATGGACGGATTCGCAAGATAACGGCAACGCTGGACCGGGCGACGCTGTTCCGCGGCAGTCACTAAGTAGATTTGACAACGCTGCCAGCCGCAAATGATGATCTCTAGAAGGGAATCAAATAACAACAGGAAACCTGCATGACACAGCGCAGAGCGACGATCGAAGATGTCGCCTCACTCGCCGGCGTCTCGATCAAGACAGTATCGCGCGTTGTTAACCGGGAGCCGAATGTTCGTGCCTCGACGAAGGAAAAGGTCGAGAACGCCATCGCGAAACTCCAGTACCGGCCGAACCCATCCGCCCGCAATCTCGCGAGTCATCACGCGCGCCTGATCGTGCTCGTCTATGACGACCTCAGTGGTTACGAGGCGGCAAGTGCCGGTTACATCATAAAAATGCAGGAAGGTGCGCTGCGCGCGTGTCGCCCGGAAGGCTTCGAATTACTTATCCACCCATGCAACTATCGTGACGGCAAAGCTGGGGCCAAGCTGCAGGAGCAGATTAGCCAGGTACGGCCGGCCGGTATCGTGGTCGCGGCACCCCTGTCGAACATGCCCGCAATCGTCGATGCGGTAGAGGCGACGAACACGCCTTATGTACGCCTGTCGACAGGCGCCGTTAACGGCGATCACTACGAGGTCGCTACAAACGACCGTGAAATCAGTGCCGAAATGACGCGCTACCTGGCATCACTAGGGCACAAGCGTATCGCCTTCATCAAGGGCCACAAGAACGCCAAGGCGGTTGGCAATCGCTTCTACGGTTACAAGGATGGCCTGAAACAGTCAGGCCTCGAATACTCGCGCGAACTTGTCGCCCAGGGCGACCTCTCGATCGGTTCGGGTGAGGAATGCGCGGAGCAGCTGCTGCAGCTCGAGAGTCCACCAACCGCGATATTCTCGGCCAACGACGACATGGCGGCAGGCGTTGTTCGCGTGGCAACCCGGAGGGGCATCAGTATTCCGGGGGAACTCTCGGTTGCAGGATGCGACGACATCGCCCTGGCGAAGATGATCTCCCCGACACTGACGACGATTCGTCAGCCGCTCAGGGCCATGGCCGAGTCCGCCTCGCGTGCATTGATTGACAGTTCTCGGGGCGCGCCTCACAGCCCCGGTATCGAAACGATTCCGGGAACCATTGAAGTACGGGAGTCGACGGGGCCGGCCCCCGCGGTCGACTGAATCTCGTTCCACGAAGCGGGTGCTATCGAGCACCGACGCACCTGTCAGCTCAAAACCGCCGTCCTCGTCACCCCAGCCGCGGCGTCCGGTACAGTGCATCCGTATCGCGCGGATCCCCTCAAAGACAGATTAGCTCGAGTCACCGTCGAGCGTGAGAAATTCAGCGTTGCGCAGAATCCCGGTGGACACCCGGGGCATAACCTCGAATCTCTGCTCGACGATCGAGACCGGGAACCCGCTCAGGACTCACCAATGACGAGCAACGGGATGTTGGCTGTCGCGGCGTTCCCGGCCGGATCTCTCGCATACACGAACAGGCGGTATGCGCCGGGTTTGTCAGGCATTCGTACCTTCGCGGTGGCGCCGGCAGCCTCCTGCACAGCGCCCTTGATATCGGGAATCGCAGGACGGAAATCGCCGCCGGTCGCGTAGTCGCCCGACTCGCGCCGAAGTGCCCAGTGCAGGGTTATCGGCTCACCTTCCGGGTCTGCGGCCGAAGCCGCCGCCACGATCTCGGCGCCGGGATAGACTGCCGTCGCGGTATCGACCGTCAACGGCTCGATCGTCGGCGCCAGGTCGGCCGGAGCTTCACCTGACCAGAGCTCCGCCATGGCGTCGACCACCCCCAGCTTCGAGCCATCGTCCAGCAACATACCAAACCAGGTCGCCGTGCCTTCCATCTTGTTGCCCCACAGGAACGCATAGGCGCCGAGCGCCACGCCCGGATTGTCGAGAACCGCCTTCTGGTAGGTCCGTCGATAGAAATCGGCCTTCTCGGTACTCGTCTGCTCGAACGGCGCGCCCCAGTCGGTCTCGGAGGTTTCCCAGGGCCCGATCGGACCGAACTCGGTAATGACGTAGGGCTTGGTGGCCCCGCCCTTGCGCATCCGCTGCGGAATAGAGGCCGCACCCGCATAGGCGTTGATGCCGTGAATATCGATCGCGGGCGTGTGCTTGTGCACCATCTCGATGCGCCCGCCTCCGAGCTCTGCGGTGACCGTCATGGTCGGATGGTAAGGGTCGAGTTCCTTGATCATGGCGGCAACGTCGTTGACCGCCGCCCAGATGCGCGGGTCGTCGCCGGAAGCATATTCCTCCATTTCATTGCCGACGCCCCATAGCAACAGTGCCGGGTGGTCCTTGTAGCGCAGCACCGCTTCGCGAGCTTCCTCGAACTGCTGCCGCACCTGGCTCTCGTTGCTATAGTCGAATCCGTGGCGTTCATGTTCGAGCCAGATGCCGACGGTAACCGTCATGCCGAGCGCTTGGGCCGCATCGAGGATCCGCCCTGCTTCTTTGGTATGCCAGGTGCGAACCGAATTCGCCCCGGCCGCAGCCAGGCGTTCGAGTTCGCGGCTGCCTCCCGCACCGCGGATCAGGTACGGCTCGCCGTCGCGCAACAGCTGCCAGCTGCCATCGACCCGTTGCAGCTCGACCGGAACAGGGTCTGCGTGGCCAAGGCTCGCAAATAATGGCAGCACTGCCACGAGCAATATTCGGAATGCGCGCCTTGAGGTTTTTTCGTTCATGGATGGACTCTATCGTCTAAGGCTCACCCGAGTATAACCTGACGTCATCGACCTCCATCGTCACCGGGAATACGGTCGATGCATTCGGTGAACCGGGCCAGTTACCGCCAACCGCGACATTGAGCAGGATGGCAAAATGCCGGTCGAAAGGCGCCGTAAGCGTTGTCAACAGGCAGCATCCAGAACGCGGGCCAGATACGCTGGCCACCCGGCAGGCGAATACGTACTCGGCGACAATCTCATCTAGTCATCCCTCGGCTCGACGATCCTGAAGCCGACCTTCAAGTCAGCCTCGGAGCTGCCGCCAATCCACGCGTGAAACTCGCCCGGTTCCGCCGCGAGCTGCATATCGCGACCGTAAAACGCCAGGTCGTCAGTGTGCAGCTCGAAACTTACACTGACTGTCTGGCCCGGTTTTAGTTGAGCGCGCTGGAATCCTTTCAGCTCCCTGACCGGGCGAGTGACACTACCCGCAAGGTCGCGGACATAGAGCTGTACGACTTCCTCGGCGGCAACGTTACCGGCATTAGTCAGGTTAGCGCTGACGACTATCGTGTCCCCGATCGCAATCTCATCCGCGCTTACGGCGACGTTGTCGTAGCGAAACTCCGCGTAGGACAGCCCGTGACCGAACGCAAACAGAGGCGTGGACCCTGCATCGAGATGGTACGACACGTTGCCAACTGAAGTCTGCGCCGCGCCTACCGGGATATCGTCGATCATCATTGCCCTCCCGGGAGTCGCGGGCTTGCCGGTGTTACCGTGGGCATAATAGATCGGAACCTGCCCGACCATGCGCGGAAACGTGGCAGGCAACTTGCCGGAGGGCGACTCGACCCCGAACAGCAAATCGGCAATGGCCGGCCCGCCCATCGTTCCCGGATGCCACGCGAAAAGGATCGCATCAACCTCGTCCACGATGTTGGCAAGCGTCAGCGGCCGGCCGGCGAGAATCACGGCGATCACCGGCCGGCCGGCAGCCCGCACTCGGCGGACCAGTTCGGCCTGGTCGCCGGGCAGGCTGATATCGGCTCGCGAATGGGCCTCGCCGGAGAGGATTGATTCTTCGCCGAGAAACAACAACGCCACATCGGCGGCTACCGCAGCTTCCACGGCGTCATCGAACGCCGGCCCTGCCGCGCTGCGCGAGGTATCCATCGCCTTGACGTAGCGGACCGTCACCTCATCACCCAATAGCTGCCTGATCGCAACCAGTGGAGTAATGCTCAGCCCCGGATCACCGTCAAATACCCAGGTGCCCAGTTGCTCGTAAGGTTCGTCTGCGAGGGGGCCAATTACTGCGACCGACTCCAGTCGATCCGCAGCGAGCGGCAGCGCATCGTTTTTGTTTTGCAGCATGACCACGCTTTGCAGCGCTGCTCTTTTGGCGGTGGCCAACGCTTCCTCACTGGCGATGGCTGGCAACTCCCGGGGATCGGTGTATGGGTTTTCGAACAGGCCGAGTTCGAACTTCAGGCGTAAGATATTGCCTGCTGCAACGTCGATTCCAGCAATATCGATCATTCCATCATTGAGAAGCGGTTCGAGATGGTTAATGTAAGCATCGCCTTGCATTTCCATATCAACGCCCGCGGTCACCGCCGCGTAAGCCGACTCACGGTCATTTTCGGTAAGACCGTGAACCTGCAACTGGCGAATGGAATCCCAGTCGCTGACCACGAAACCGTCGTATCCCCACTCGTCGCGCAATACCTGGCGCAGCAGGAAATCATTGCCAGTCGCAGGCACACCATTTAGGTCACTGAACGAGGTCATAAACGTTGCGACACCGGCATCCGCGGCCGCTTTGAAAGGCGTCAGATAGACGTTACGCAGCTCATTCTCCGGGATGTAAGTCGCAGCGTAATCACGACCGGCCTCGGCCGCACCGTATCCCGCGAAGTGCTTGGCGCAGGCTGCAATGGTGCCTTCAGCAGCCAGGTCATCGCCCTGGAATCCTTCAATAGTGGCTGCGCCCATCACGCTCGTGAGGTAAGGATCCTCGCCGTAGCTTTCAGCGATGCGTCCCCACCGCGGGTCGCGAGAGATATCGATCATCGGCGCAAACGTCCAGTTGACGCCGGCGCTGGCGGCTTCCAACGCAGCGATTCGGGCGCCATCGCGCGCTATGTCCGGGTTAAAACTCGCCGCCTGGCCGATCGGCAGTGGCATTACCGTGGCAAACCCATGTATGACGTCGCGGCCAACCAGCAACGGAATGCCAAGGCGGCTTTCTTCGACCGCGATTCGCTGCAGCTCATTCACGACCTCGACATCGGCGAGATTGAGTATTGACCCTAGCCGCCCGGAACGCAGCCTTTCCCCCAGGTTTTCCACCGGGTCCGGGCCGCTGGCATTGAGCTGAGTCATCTGCCCAATCTTCTCGGCAACGGTCATTTGTGCGAGGAGAGACGTTACGCGCTCGTCAATATCATCAACTTGCCGTTGTGCATCCACAGTTGTGACGCCCATTGTCATTACCCACCAGAGGCCGCATTGTGCGGCGATTTTTGTTGTTCTGCTCAAGTGAAAAACCGTCCGATTCTTCTGGCGGCGTCATGCCAGCGGCGCCAGCGTTAACCCCATGCGGGCTTGTAGCAATGATTGACAGCGCTGTCAATATCATACACGATGAACGCGAAAGCACATAAAAAGAGCAAAGCTGAGGGCAACGCGTGGCAACTGACAGCGCACCACTGCGATTTCGAGAAAAACTGGGCTACGGCCTCGGTGACACAGCGTCGAATTTCTTCTTCGCCACGTTCAATGTGTTCCTGCTCTACTACTACACCGATATATTCGGACTGTCGGCAGCCGCTGTCGGCACTATGTTTCTTGTCACTAAGATCGTCGATGCGGCCAGTGATCCGATCATGGGCCTCATCGCCGATCGCACAAACTCGAAGTGGGGTAAGTTCAGGCCCTATCTGCTCTGGGGCGCTGTTCCTTACGGCCTTTGCGGGTATGCGATGTTCGCCAATCCGGATCTCGCGTATACGGGCAAACTCATCTATGCCTACGTGACTTACTCGCTCATGATGCTGGCGTACACGGCGATCAACGTACCCTACTCCGCACTGATGGGCGTCATTTCGGCCTCTTCGCTCGAACGTACCAAGGTCGCTAGCTATCGCTTCTTTTGTGCATTTACGGCGGGTTGGCTCGTCGGCACGTTCGTAACGCCTTTGAAAAACATCCTCGGCGGCGGCAACGAGGCGCTCGGCTTCCAGTACACGATGGCGATCTTTGCCGCGCTCTCGATCGTCCTGTTCTGGGTAACGTTTGCGACCACCAAGGAACGTGTGATCCCGCCGCCAACGGACTCCAACTTAAAAACCGACTTCAGGGCGTTGTTGCAAAACGGTCCATGGCGAGTGCTCTTCATTACCGGCATCGTCACCTTGATGAACGTCGCGGTTCGGAACGGCACGCTGCTTTACTACTTCAAGTATTACGTCGGCGACGACGGTTCCCGGATATTTCTGATCTTCGACAAGACCGCTGTGTTC
>JBFFOS010000051.1:0-18596 GCA_041574375.1 Woeseiaceae bacterium | reverse complement strand
GCGGCTTTGATCTGCGTCACTTCACAATGCGTGCGAATGTCGGCGCCGGCGGACCTCGCTGCCAGCAAATTCTCGAGGACGAGCCGCTCGGCATACGTGACCTGAGCGTCGTAATAACGCGCGGCGGCGCGCAGCCCCTGATTATTCAGTCCGGGCTCCGCTGCATGAATTTTGTCGCCGGACAACATTTCGTGCCTGGGTGATTTCTTGCGTATGGACAACAGGTCGTACGCGAGCATGCCGAGCCGAATCAGCAGTGGACCGCGGCGAGCGCCGGCATAGACAGGTATGCAAATGCGTAACGGGGCAACGAGGTGCGGCGCAGTTTGACGCAGGTAACGCCGTTCGTGCAGTGACTCATAGACCAGTGAGACTTCAGCGTACTCAAGATAACGCAGCCCGCCATGAATCAGGCGGCTCGAAATTGCCGAGCACCCGCTGCACATGTCGTTCTTGTCGAAGACGATGACCTTGAGGCCACGCAGTGCCGCGTCCCGGGCGATGCCCGCTCCGTTTATTCCCGCGCCGACGATCGCAAGATCATAGGGTTCGATGCTGCCCTGCATCAGGGTCTTACCTGTCCGCTGCCTCGAACCACATACTTGTAGCTCGTTAACTGATCCGCACCAACCGGGCCACGCGCGTGGATACGGCCCGTCGCAATCCCGATTTCTGCTCCCATGCCAAATTCCCCACCATCAGCGAACTGAGTCGATGCATTCTGCAACACGATCGCGCTGTCCACTTCGCGGAAGAATCGTTCCGCCGCCTCGGTATCGCCAGTCACTATGCTTTCGGTGTGGCCGGAACCGTAGCGACGAATGTGATCGATGGCCTGCTCGATACCCTCTACAACACGAATCGAAACGACCGCATCGAGATATTCCGTCGACCAGTCTTCTTCCGTCGCCGCGGTAGCTTCCTTGATGGCCGCTCTTACCGTGTCATCCCCACGGATTTCACAACCCGCATCGCGCAAGGCATCACAGACAAGCGGCAACAAGACGTCAGCCGCCGCGCGGTCGACGAGCACGGTTTCAGCCGCGCCACAGATTCCCGTGCGACGCATTTTCGCGTTCAGGACAACATCGCGGGCCATGTCCGGGTCCGCGGAGGCATGCAGGTAGACGTGGCAGATACCTTCGAGGTGCCCGATGACGGGCACTCGTGCTTCATCCTGCACGCGCTTGATCAGGCTCTTGCCACCGCGAGGCACCACAACATCGACCCACTCCGCCATCGACGAAAGCAGGAAGCCAACCGCTGCCCGGTCCCTGGTGGGCACCATTTGCACGGCTTCGCCCGGCAGCCCGGCCGATATCAGGCCGTCACGCAGGCACTCGTAAATTGCAGTGCTCGAGTGGAAGCTTTCGGACCCTCCGCGAAGGATCACTGCATTGCCCGACTTGATGCATAACGCCGCGGCATCGGCCGTCACATTCGGGCGGCTTTCATAGATGATTCCGATTACGCCAAGCGGCACAGAGACACGTTGAATATGCAAGCCGTTAGGGCGCTCCCACTCCCCGAGGACACGCCCTACCGGGTCATGCAGACCGATGATGATCTCTATCCCCTCAGCCATGGCCTCGACTCGCTCCCTGTTGAGCATCAGCCGATCCAGCATTGCCCGGGTGAGCGAACGCTCACTGGCTACCGCCATGTCCTGCCTGTTTGCCGCTACAATCTCACTCGAGCGTTCTCGTAATGCCGCGGCAGCGGCGGCAAGCGCTGCATTGCGTTGCTCGCCGCTGGTGATCGCCAGAGTCGCCGCGGATGCCCGCGCCGACTCACCCAACGCCGTCATCATCCGGGAGATGTTCTTCGTTTGCATCTCAACTATCGCCGTTGAATAACACGAGTTCATCCCGGTGCACCATGACCGAACGGCCGCGGTAACCGAGTTTTTCCTCTATTTGTTCAGATTGGCAGCCGGCCAGACGACCGGCCTCAGAATTCGAGTATTCCGCAAGTCCGCGACCGAGTTCGTTGCCATCAGGACCCGTGATGTTGACCACATCACCCCGCCTGAAATTGCCGACGACATCGACAACGCCGACTGGCAGCAGGCTCTTTCCGTTAAGCAGTGCGTCTACGGCCCCTTGGTCGACGCACAACTCGCCCTGCACTTCGAGCGCGCCGGCAAGCCACTGCTTACGCGCGGCGGCCGGTGTTCCCTCTGCGGTGAAGATCGTGCAGCGCGCGCCGCTCGCAAGCGCATTCAGTGGGTGCTCGATAGTCCCGTTCGCAATGACTGTGGAGCATCCTGCGTGCGTCGCAATGCGGGCTGCCTGTACCTTTGTTGCCATGCCGCCGCTACCGACGTCGGAGCGGGTCTCCCCAGCGATTGCCAGGACGTCACCATCAATGCGTCGAACTTCCGGAATGAACTCCGCGGCCGGATTCTTACCGGGGTCCGCGGTATAAAGGCCATCCACATCCGACAGCAGGATCAGCGCGTCAGCCATGACCAATTGAGCGACACGGGCAGCCAGCCTGTCGTTATCGCCGTAACGGATCTCCTCGGTAGCAACCGTGTCATTCTCATTGATGACAGGTATGACACCACGTTCGATGAGCCGCCCGAGCGTGCCCCGCGCGTTGAGAAATCGCCGTCGATTTTCAGTGTCCTCGGGTGTCAGGAGAATTTGTGCGGCCACAATGCCATGCTGACCCAGCACTTCCTGGTAAGCATGTACCAGCTGCACCTGGCCCGCCGCAGCAGCGGCCTGCAGGTCTTCAAGACGAGCGCGCCGTTTGTTGATACCGAGGATCAGGCTGCCGATCGCGATAGCCCCCGACGACACGATCAAAATTTCATGACCCTGCTTTTGCAGTGCGCCGACATCGTGCGCAAGGGTCTCGAGCCAGTCGCGGTTGAGCCGCCCGTCTGCATCTACCAGCAGGGATGAACCGACCTTGACGATGAGTCGCCGGAACTCGGAAATAGCCAGCGCGGCCACGATCAGCCGACGAGCAAGTGCTGCCGATCGAACGATGTCAGCGTGACTTCACCTTTCGATACGGCAACCGTACCGCTACGCGCGACGGCCGAAATCTTGCCGACCTTGGCCGTTTCCGCAACGAAATCATCAATTTCGGCAACAGGGCCCGTCAATTGCATCGTGCAACTGTTGGTATCCTCGTCCAGCATCTCGGCATCGAAACGCCTGGCTACCTCGGCTGCTTTATCAATATCACCGGTGTCGAGCTTAACTTTGACAATCGCGAGTTCACGTTCGAAGTGCTCACCGAGCGTCATGTCATGGATATTGACGACGTCGACGAGTTTCGCCAGTTGGGCATTGAGCTGGGCGATAGCTGCATCCGAGCCCGACACCACAAGCGTCACGCGAGAAACCCGCGAATCGTAGGTCGGGGCTACATTGAGAGTTTCGATGTTATATCCGCGCGACGAGAACATGCCCGTCAGGCGCGTCAGAGCACCGACCTCATTCTCGAGGAGGACTGATATTGCGTGTCGCATGATGAATTACAGATGAAACCGATTTCGCGAAGATACAAGGTGGATGGTGGCGCAGATTTTCTCGTATTGCAATGCACCCTGAATTGGTAAACACTCGCCGGAAACCCATCACTTGGTACTTTGATAGCAGCGCCATGAATAAACAGGCAAAAACCGCCCCGTCAGCGCCTCATCCGCGTGCAGGAGAAACGCTCTCCGGCGCTGATACGGTGATTCAGGTCCTGGCCGATGAAGGCGTGCGAACGATCTTCGGCTATTCGGGTGGCGCCATCCTGCCAATCTACGACGCCGTATTTCGCCACAACGACCATCACGTCGAACCGGACGCCCAACCCGCGATACACCTGGTCGTTCCGGCGAATGAACAAGGCGCCGGGTTCATGGCGGCTGGCTATGCCCGCGCAAGCGGCGAAGTTGGCGTTGTCATGGTTACTTCGGGCCCCGGGGCTACCAATACGGTCACGCCCGTGCGTGACAGCATGGCCGACTCCGTCCCGATGGTTGTCATCTGCGGCCAGGTACCGACCGCCGCGGTCGGTACTGACGCATTCCAGGAAGCGCCCGTCTCGGCCATTATGGGCGCCGTCGCGAAGCACGTATTCCTTGTCACCGATGCCGAGAGACTGGAGGCGACCATGCGCAGTGCATTCGAGCTTGCTCGCACTGGCCGACCGGGACCGGTCGTCGTCGATATCCCGAAGGACATCCAGAATTGGGACGGCCCATTCAAGGGAACGGGCACACTGCCGCTGCACGGCTACCGCAGGCGCCTCGCCAAGGTCGAGGCAAACAACCTTAGCGACGATGCCTGTGAACGTTTCTACACCTTGCTTTCCGAATCAGAGCGTCCACTCATTTATGCCGGCGGTGGTGTCATCAACGCCAATGCAACCAAGGCCATGCGACGGTTCGCAAACGAATATGGCATACCAGTTACAACCACCCTCATGGCGCTCGGAGCAAGCGATACAACACACCCGCTCGCGCTGCACATGCTGGGCATGCACGGCGTCGCATCGGCTAACTATGCGGTTGAGGATTGCGATTTTCTGATTGCGACTGGTGCACGTTTTGACGACCGTGTCGCCGGCAACCCCGGACAATTCGCACCCCGCGCCAAAAATATCGCACACTTCGACGTCGACTTTGCCGAAATCGGCAAGGTAAAGCGCGCCAACTGGCATCATGTCGGCATGCTCGAGCGCGACCTGACGGACCTGCTTGCGTACGGCCGACGAATTGGATTCACCAAGAAATTCGACGCATGGCACGAAGAAATCGCTCTGCTCAAGTCAGAGCACGCGATGAACTACGACCGCAACTCGGAGTTGATCCAGCCCTACGCTGTCATCGAAGAAATCAACAAGCACACGAAAGGCGAGGCAATTATTTCGACCGGCGTCGGCCAGCACCAGATGTGGGCTGCCCAGTATTTTGATTTTCGCGAGCCACGCCTCTGGCTGACCTCGGGAAGCATGGGCACGATGGGCTTTGGTCTGCCTGCGGCCATCGGCGCGCAGTTAGCTCGCCCCGACCGCACGGTCATCGATATAGATGGCGACGGCAGTATCCGAATGAACATCGGCGAACTCGAGACTGCGACGACCTATAACACGCCGGTCAAAGTCATTGTCCTGAATAATTTCGGGGACGGCATGGTGCGGCAATGGCAGCATTTGTACTTTGGTGGCCGCATGTCGGGCAGTGACAAATCACTTCACAGCAAGGACTTTGTCAAAGCAGCCGAAGCTGATGGCTTCAAATTCGCGAAGCGCCTCGAGCACAAGGACGACCTGCCGGCAGTAATTCACGAATTCATGGCATTCGAGGGGCCGGCGTTCCTCGAAGTAATCATTGATCGCGACGCGGGCGTCTACCCGATGGTCGGGCCCGGCCTCAGCTACGACAACATGATTACGGGTGACTGGATCAAGAGCCGCGAAAAGCCCGCTTACGATACTCTCGATCCGAGCGAGATGTTCTGACCCGCGCCGCGTCTGAAATGATCACGTTGACGAGCATGAGTACGAGAACAATCACGGGCTATCTCGTAACGCTTCTCGAGTACCCACGCTGGTTGATCGATCGTGAAGTCGACTTCACTGAGTGTCATCTACATGGCAATTTCGATGCCACGGATGACCAGTGCCAATGCTGCGATTTCGGTTCAGCATGCCGTTGGCTGAATCAGAATCGCAGTGCCCCGTCGCCCGATACGCCGATGCCGGATCTCGTTCACGCACTGCAGATCGCCGTTGATTTTGTGCGTGGCGAGAGCGCTAGCGCCGCCCGGCATGACCGGCACTGTGACTGTGATACGTGCGAGTGGGTCCGCGAGGCAAACAGATTCCTCAGGACGCAACGTCATCAAAAACCCTAATGTGCAAAGAAACTTCAGTGATTCCTAGGTATTATGTGAACTAGCTCAACGATTTCCGGGCAGATTTGCCGGAAATTGATGCTCATTGCGCGAATATGGTTTAAACACATGCTGACTTCGCAAACACGAGACAACCTCAACAGGATTGTTATCCTCAACCCCAAAGGGGGTTGCGGCAAGTCTACGCTCGCGACAAACCTGGCCGCTTGTTATGCCCAGCGCGGGCCTGCGCCGGCCATCATGGATTACGACCCCCAGGGGTCAACGATGGGCTGGCTGGACCGCCGCCCCGGCGGACTACCCGCGATTCACGGTATAGCCGCCTACAAGAAATCGATGCAGGCCACACGCAGCTGGCAGCTGCGTGTACCGAACGACACGGTCAATCTGCTTATCGATTCACCGGCGAGCGTTGCTCACGACGACCTGCGCGAACTGACGCGTGACTCGACGAGCATCCTGGTTCCGGTACTCCCATCATCGATGGACATTCATGCGGCGTCTCGCTGTATCGCCGACCTCCTGCTGGTTGCCAAGGTAGACCGCCGTGACCGCAAACTTGCGGTTGTCGCAAACCGCACGCGTAAGAACACCAAGAGTTTCGGCAAGCTGATGCGCTTCCTTGATTCACTCGGTATTCCGATTATCGCCGTGTTGCGCGACAGTCAGAATTTCGTGCATGCTGCAGAACAGGGTGTGGGGCTCTGTGAGATGCAACCATCACGCGTCAAGCATGACGTCGAACAAATCGAGAACATAATCAGGTGGCTGGATGCCTGGCCGGAACGGCGCCGCGATTCCTCGGCCGTCACGTCCGTCAATCAGCAACCGAAATTCGGCCGTTCCCTTCTGCGTCGGGCGCAGTTCGGATCAGCCTGACACTTCTCTCTGAATTTCGGCGAACAACTCGCCATCCACATTGCCGCCACTGATTACGACAACCGTTGTCTTCCCCTGCGTATCGATTTTGCCGGATAATACCGCGGCCAAAGCCACCGCACCGCCCGGTTCCGCAACCAACTTGAGATTCCGGAAGGCAAAGCGTATCGCCTCGCGCACCTCGTCATCGCTAACAACGAGACCCACATCCAACAGGCGCTTGTTGATCGCAAAGGTCAATTTCCCGGGAGAGTCCGCCTGCAAGGCATCACAAATGGAGCGCGCCGAACCATCGATACTCTCGCGCTCACCCGACAGCAGCGAGCGCGCCGTGTCATCAAATCCCTCAGGCTCCACGGTATGTACCGAAACATTTGGCCAACGTGCCTTAAGCGCCGTCGCGCTGCCGGCAATAAGTCCACCACCACCACAACACACCAGGACATGGTCCGGCTCAACGGCGATCTCTGCGCACTGCTCCGTTATCTCCAGGCCAACCGTGCCCTGACCCGCAATGATGAAATCGTGATCATACGACGGCACCACGACAGCTCCGCGTTCGGCCGCGATCTGCCGCGCAAGCGCTTCCCGATCACCGGTGTAGCGATCGTAGGTAATCACCTCACCGCCCAACCGCCGCGTGTTTTCAAGCTTGGCTCGTGGCGCATCCTCGGGCATGACGATGGCCGTTTTAATACCCAGCAGGGAACCCGCTGCCGCAACTCCCTGCGCGTGATTGCCGGATGAAAACGCGACGACTCCCTTTGCGGCCTCTTCGGGCGTCAGCTGGCTCAGAAAATTGTAGGCGCCGCGGATTTTGAAAGAACCCGTAACCTGAAGGCACTCGGGCTTAATAAGAACCCTGCCACCGGCCTCTTCGTCCAGCGCATGGTTTTGCAGTAACGGCGTGCGAACACTAACGCCGGCAAGGCGATCTGCAGCCGCCTCTATGTCTCTGATATCGATCATTACGCTGTAGCCTCCGCCAACCGATCGATCCTCGCCGCGCAAATAAAGTCATTGTCTGATAAACCATTGATCGCATGCGTGGTGTACCTGACCTCGCAGCTGTCGTAAGCCACCGTCAGGACCGGATGATGGTCCTCGCTGATCGCGATGCCGGCAACGGCATTGGCGAAACCCAGCGTTTCGCGGTATGCGGGAAATTCGAACCGGCGCATTATGCTGAGCCCGTCATCGCTAATTGACCAGCCGGCGTGCAGCGCACGCATAAGCTGTTCACTCTGCTCACGTGTCAGGGGCGGAATTCCACCCTCACAGGGTTTGCATGTGCGTCCGGCGAGGTCTTCTGTCATAGCTCATTCCTGCTTGGCTTTCGAGCCTGTTGAGACGTGAACACTAGCAACGGGAACTGTCATACGCCAGAGAAAAAGGCCGACCCCATTACAGGGCCGGCCAGGCGGAGACTCAGATGAGTCACAGGGAAGTCTAATTCGGATTCGACGCCATCGACGGCTGTTCATCGATGAACAATTTGATGCTGACCTTGCGTTCCAGCGCATAGCTATCGAGGGATTCATCCTGGGCCGGCGATTCGCCGTGCGCACTGACACTGATGCGCGAAGGATCTACTCCTGCCGCCACGAACTGATCGCGGATGAATTCGACGCGCCGCTCGGACAATGCAAGGTTATAGCCCGCATCGCCGCGGGCATCGGCAAAACCATCCAGCTTGATCTGAATATCCGGCATCTTGACGATCGTTCCCGCGAGTTGTGCGAGGCGATCGCCTGTCACGTCGACCAGAACCGCTTCGTCGGTGCGAAACAGCAGATCCATGGCAATGCCGGCTTGCAGGAGGCTGACAAGTTCGGGGCGTGCAACATTCTGCAGGCGCTCGATTTGGCTGCTCAACTGGTCGATGTTTCTCTCGAGGCTGGCAACCGTCTGGTTCGAGTCATCAACCGATGCTTGCAGCCTGACGATCTGCTCGTTTTTCTCGTGCATCGTATGGCCAACTTTTGCACCCAGGGCGGCACCGATGACGAAACCAACGGGTCCGCCAGCCAGCGCACCGATGACGGCACCGGAACCAACACCGATGTTTTCTTGCCGGGACGCCTTGCCAGCGGCCTGCGAAGGCGCTGCGAAGAGAATTGAGGCTGCCGTGACGACGGCAATAATTGTATTACGCATGTGCATGATCTCCTGTTCCAAATTTTGGCCGGGTGGCCTGCTTCGGAGTTCATTACACGACCCAATAGGGCTGCAGAAACGGCGCTATCGTGGAAAGCTGCCGATCAATTGTGGCAAAAAGTGGCCGCATGCCTAGCGGTTTTCGTCGGCCAATGCGACGAAGGTGCCGCCGTTGCGATCGCAAAGAACGCGCATCAGCGTCGCGAAGCGACTGGCCGAGCGAGGAATCTGCCCCCCTCCCCGGAACCCGCGCGGAAAACCTACACCGTGCAAGCGCACGCGGCGCTTGCCATCGGCACCAGTCCGATTGCGGCGGTCAATAGTGGCGACGACAGCATCAATATTGTAGTCGCCAGCGAAGTCATCGCCGAAAACATAGATGCTGATTTTCTTGTCTGCGGCCCAGTAGGTTTCAATAGCCGCCTGGATACCGTCAACCGGGTTACTGTCGCTCTGCGCAAACCACGTACGCATGCGGTTGACGATCGCCTGCCGCCGCCCTGGCGTGTCGGGTATCCAGCGACCGGTATACTCGGGGAACATATACAACCCGTCGTCATTCATAATCTGAATGCCCTTCACGGTCGGGTACGCGTCCAGCGCCTCGCGAAGTTTTCGCTGCACGAGCCCCCAGTTGTAATTGATCATGCTGTTCGACGTGTCGATAACAAAAATGATGTACTCGCTATCCACCGGAATACCGGCAACGGCGTCTTCGTTGCTGCGCTTGTAGTAGGGCAGCAGGCGTTTCATCTCCTCGGTCAGCCGCTGCCGGGCGACGCGCAGCTCTCCTTCGTCGATCGTTGCGTCTTCTTCCTGCCTGCTCGCTTCGTACTGGCCGCGAATACGATTCAGGTCACCCTGCAGCTCAGCGAGTTCGAGCCTCGTCGACGACGCATCCTGGCTAACCTTCTTCAGTTCCCTATCCAGAATGACCGACTCACCGCGAAGGTTAAACAGTTCCTCCTGCAGCAAGGCAATCAGTTGCTGAAGGTTCTCCTCGGCTTCTTCGATAACGACAGGCTCATAGATTTTACTGAGCACAAGCAACAATATGATCGCTCCGAAGCCGCAGCAGATGCAGTCCAGAAACGACAGGCTGAATGCTTCAACATTTCGGCGGCGGGCCATATCAGCGCCTCCTCACGGCCAGTCACGACTAACGGTCATGAACGACCCGTTACTAGTCAGTGCCAGCGACCAGAAGGAAATCGGTGCATCGAAATCACCCTCCATCGGAAACAACATGACATTGATAGGCACACCGGAAGGCAGCTCCCGCACAGCGCGGCTGAACAGGTTGAGCCGTTCGGACGCCCCGATCACGCGCTTGTCTGTCGTGGCCGCATCCATTGTCGGCATGCCATCAACGAGAAGGATGATGTTGTCCGGCCGGGGCGAAAGCGTTTTGGCGATTGCAAATGCTGAATGCATGTTCGTGCCGTTTTTCGGGACGGTACGCCGCAGCACACGAACCGCTTCGTCCAGCTGCGATCCCTCCTCTGCCTTGAGCCAAACGCCCTCACTACCCCTGATCGCCGGTTCAGCTACATTGTTGAACATGTAGATCTGATACAGATCCTCCTGCCTGAACTGCGACGTCAACCAGTCCACTGTTGCGATTACCTGGCGCCATTTGCGCGAGCGTAACTGCTCAGCCTCTGGCAGGTTGCGGCGGCGAATGATGTTGACGAGCGTGTCGCTGAGCATGCTCGCAGAGCGATCGACGAGTATCAGGGTGCGCTCGCCGCCCAGCCGCAGGCCGGTCAGGTACTGGCGATCACCTTCTCCCCTGAATTCGCGAATCTGTTCGCCCGCGGCGTCTTGCTCCCGCTTGATCGCAAGCAGTCGTTTGACCTCCTCCTCGAGCGACGTGATGTCCGACTGCAGTTTTTCGACACGCTCGATCTTGGCGAGCGTATCCTGATCATACTTGTCGAGTTCAGCCTGCAGCTCCTGGATCAACGCGATGATCTGGGCAATCTTGCTTTCAGCCTCTTCCTTCTCGACTTCGAGCTTCTGCTTCGTATTACGCGCGAGCGCCAGGTTCTTGCGTCCTTCCAGCACCTCGATCTCGAGACGGTTGGTCTCGGCCATCAGCTCGCTGTTGTCGTTTTCCGTTGTCGCGTTGAC
Organism: Woeseiaceae bacterium; assembly: GCA_041574375.1. Classification (GTDB taxonomy): domain Bacteria; phylum Pseudomonadota; class Gammaproteobacteria; order Steroidobacterales; family Woeseiaceae; genus UBA1847. Next base: position 7,560 of record JBFFOS010000051.1, on the reverse strand, counting down.
ATGCGAGTTGATGATCATGAAAAACAGGATCACCGCGCCAAAGCCGCAACTCATGCAGTCCAGGAAAGACATGCTGAAAACTTCTGTCGATCTGCGCCTACGAGCCATTCTGTTGCTCCACGAAGATCATGCGCATTTCGACGCCAGGGGTACCAATCCGAAGAACATCACCGACCTGCAAGACGGCAGAACCATCCACGCGATGACCGTTTAGAAACGTCCCGTAACGACTGTGGTCCGTGACCACGCATTGCCCGTTTGCGAGCGCAATTTCGCAATGGCGACGTGATACACCCGGCATATCCTGCGGCAGATCAAGCCAGCGCTCGCCTGTGTCCGGGTGCGTTCCCATTACAAGCATGGATGAATCGATGGCCGTCGCGTTGTTGCCGAGCAGCACATGTGTCGGGCGTGCGCCTTCATGGTCATGATCTACCTCGACATGGACAGGCGACTGGTCCCAGGGCAAATGCCGCACCAGTGTCACTGCACTGCCCGAGCGTTTCTCAGGGCAACGTGCCGCGAGGCCGCGCGCAGTAGCGCCCGGCTCGAGCAGAAATACTTCACCGCCAACGCGCGCTTTAAGTGTCTCAGCCAGTCCCGGCATACCGGCCGCACGATCAGAGAGCTGGATCGCAGGCGTTTCTCCACCCCGGATCAGGGCCCGCAGATTACTGGCTATGTTCCGGTACACCGGTTCAGCGGCCGATACGAGCTGCAACGACTCGATGTCGGCATCATGACTGATGCCACGATAAACCACTGTCATCGGCACGCTATCCTGGCTCGCCGCAATCTGCAGCCAGTCGAGCATGCTGTCCTGCAAGACCTGTTCGGTCTCCGCAGTGTGCAACGGGTCGAAGCGCGATTGCTGCACGAAAGTTTCCGCAATCAAGCGAAGCCAGACATCGTAAAGACTGAGCATGCCGGACGCTTCAATGACAGCACCGCGCTCGAATTGAACCTGACCATCCTGCGACAGGCGTGTCAGCGTTGCCGAGTGCAGGCCCAGATCGACATGCACCGGAACGGCATTGACGTAGTGACGGCGCGTGGCGGCGACTGCTGCATCGACCATCGCGACAACCGGGATACCGAGGTCCATCGCAATCCCCAGCAGTAGCCCCAGGTTGTCGTTTCCCATGTATCCCGGCACCGCCAGTGCAAGCCGATCTCCGGGCCTGGAGACACGACTCCAAAGCTCCTCGAGTTGCTTACTGACAAGATCGGCCGCGGTCAGATGCCGAAAACGAGTGTCCACCAATGGCTCCGCTCGCAAGTCAGACCAATAGCGGTTTTGGATACGACGTGGCTCGAGACTTGCACTTGCCCATGCCTCGCGCCCGGTTGTCAGCCCCTCATCCTCGAGCAGTACGAAGCCGGGCTCGCGGCACAGGATTCGCTCCCCGTCTGTGAACAGGATACCGGTGTCGATGAGATGTGCTGCCAGCAAGGTCACGTGATTACCCGTTCGTACGTCAGTCCGCCTTCAGGTGACGAATCACTTTGTCGTCACAATAGCTTTCGCTGTCGAAAACCAGGCGTTCCTGCATAAGCTGCAGCTGATGCACCAGGAACATCAGGAAGATACTGATCAACAGCGCAATGAATGTCGAGTTGAACGCCACACCCAGGCTCTGCGTAACCCCGGCGATATCGCCCTGGACGGCCTTGTCGGCCTGCGCCAATGCCTCGCCAATGCCTCGGACCGTGCCGATAAATCCGATCGACGGAATGGCCCACGAGATGTAGCGAATCATAGACAGCTCGGATTCGAGGCGCTCAGCCTCGGATTCACAAATGGTATGGGTACTCGACGACACGTCCTGGATGCTGCGTGTGGACGCAAAGCGTCGCAGTGCGTTCAATAAAGCACGAGGCAGCAGCATTTTCTGCCGATCCTCCGGCAAGGCTTGCACCTGGCGCGCAAATTCGCGCGTATCCTCGGGCAGTATTCGCATTCCTTCGGGAACCGGCACCAGGTCGACTTCAAGCAGCTTTCGCTCCGCACTGACCTTCGCCGCCTTGTATCCCATGATCGCAAGGGCCCAGAACATGAGGATGAAGCATGCCTCTTGCTCGAAGTCCTTGACCAGAACCCAGACACTGCGCTCGCGAATGAAATCCGGATCTGCCTCCGCCATCATGTTCTGCTCTGCAATGACCTCTACCGCATTCGGCCGCACAACCGACACGTAGAACGCATGCACAATGATGATCGCAATGATCAAGGCGAAAAGTTGATAGACGAATTCGACCGGGATGTTCTTTTTGTTCATATAACAGGACTCAGGGAGTAATCAGTTCAGATATCAGTGGGATACGGGATGGACTGTTCGAAACGAACACCTTCAGTCGGATTGAATTCCTCTTCCTCGAGTTCGGAATAATCCTCATCGAGGCCAAGCAACTCCTCAATCTCTTCGTCAGAAACGTCGTCAGCGGGAAGCGACGCCTCGTCCTCTACCTGCGCTTCGTCTTTGGCCTCACCCTCCGGTTCCGCGTCCTGCGCCCAGAGCGCAGCAGAACCGAGAAAGGCAAGCAGTAGCGTCAATTGCAGTCGATACACGAAAAATCTCCTGTACACAGCCAATTTATTCGACCGTGGCCGGACGTAATTGTCGCACGAAATTTCAGTCGGCAAAGCGCGCGATACGGAAACCGACATCAGAACGGGCTTCCGAGCCGAAGTCCCTGAAGCTGAGTCTCAATTCCGTCACCCCGGCATGTCGCCAACTCGAGCCACGCACCACGCGACTCGTGCCACGATCCGGCCCGGTCGGATCGATTACCGGTGTCGTGATGCCGGGCGTTGGTACAGTATAGAAGTCGTTCACCCACTCCGCGACATTGCCTCCGCCGTCATAGATACCCAGCGAATTCGGCTTGAAGCTGCCGACAGGCGCTGTTGAAGCATAGCCGTCGTCATAGGCAGGCAATATCGAAGGCACCAGTTCTATCGCCGACCGGTCCGCGAAATTGCCACTTTGCTCTGGCGGCGGCCACTTCGCGCCCCATGAGAATTTCCGCGCCTGCGTCTGCCCACCGTAGCGCATTGCCAACGCCCATTCGGCCTCCGTCGGCAATCGATATCCGTCACTCAGCGGATACACAGGCACCCATTGGCCGAACTCGTTTTTGTAGGCCGGGGTTCGCCCTTCTTTCTGGCTGAGCCAGTTGCAGTATTGAACCGCGTCCTGCCAACTGACATTCGCAACCGGGTTGTTGTCAGCCGCTAGTGAAGGATGGATATCGGCACCGGAATCGTGGTTCGCACGAAACTCGATGAACTCCTTGTTCGTCACCTCATGAACACCAATAAGGAACGGCCGCGTGATGGTCACCGGGACTATCACCTCGTTTGCACGGCGCCCGACTTCCGCACGCGACGCACCCATCGTAAATGTCGCAGCTTCCACTCGCCGCAACGTTTGACCCGCAGGCGATTTCAGCGTCTTGGCGATTTTGTCCTGAGCAATTGCCTCAAGTGACCTGAGACTGGCCGTGAGTGTCTGCGGATAGCCCGGACGCGGTGTAACGGTACGTTTCCAGTCGACGTGACCCTGCCGGCGTACTTCCACAACGTGCGGTGCGGAACTCAGGCGAACCGTTGTTTTCCCCTTGCCTCGCGCGCGTCCGTCGACGTACACCGTTGCATCTTCAGGCTGCACGACGACCGTCACTGTCCCGAGACGCGCGGATAGATCGACCGTTATCGAGTCGGAGGCGTTTGATTCAAGTCGCAGGTTTCGCCGCGTAACCCCGTATCCCGCTTTCGACAAACCTATTTCGTAATCGATGTCAGGTGCAAGCGATAACGTGATTGGTGACTGGCCACGATATCGGCCATTTACCGTGATATTCGCGCCGCGCGGAATTGTATTTACCGTGAGACGAGCATCCGCCGGCTGCAGAATAATGCGGGGCAACTGCTGTGCGACATTGGGCTCTGCAATCACGGCACCATCCCAGGCGCTGAAGCCATCTTTCGACACCGTGAGTTCGTGTGATCCTTCGAGTAACTCGATGGTCGCCGGTGTAGTTCCAACCTCCTTGTCGCCGGCGAGAATTTTCGCCCCCGACGGTTCGGACTCGATAGTCACCTCGGCCCACCGCGGCACGAGTTGCACGTTCAGGTTCTCCTGCAAATCGAGACCGGGTATATCAACCCTGCCCGAGAACGGCAGGAATCGATCCGATTCGACCCGCACGGCATGTTCGCCCGGCTCGAGTTCCACCGGGCCGAATGGCGCATTGCCAACCTGGCTCTCGTTGACAGTGACGATCGCGTCAACGGCCGGCTCGACCTGTACGAGAAGGCGTCCGGGCTTCTTGCGCATGCTCAGGTTGAGCGTCATTGACTGCTCGTCGCCGACCACGAAACTCTGCTGCACATCGTAGTAGCCCTGCTTTTTCACATTGACCGCGTAGGTACCCTTGCGCAGCAGGACCCGGTCGCCCACGGGTAAGCGGAACCAGCCACCGTCGATATTGAAACTCTCGGGTCCTGCCGGTTCGATCTCAAACTCGACAGACTTGGCGCTGAACAGCAGGTATGACGCGAGCAACAGAATCACAAGACCCGCACCGACAATGTATTTGAGCGGGCTTTCCTTTTCCTTGTGAATCTTTGCCGCGGTATCGGCGGCTCTCGAAAAAGCCGTCGGTGCGATCGCCTCTTCACCTGGGGTCTCGGCATCTTCCGGCGTGTCCGGCGGGCGCGTCACGTAGGCGCTGTCTTCGAGCCGCACTTCGAGCACCAGCCTGTCGCCACCCGCCGCTACACGGATCCGGCTCCCGTAGAATTCCAGTTCATCCCCATCGTCAAGGCGGCGGCTCGTGCCAAGCGGCTCGCCGTTGATGGTCAGGGACGAACTTCGACCGACTGGCTGCACAAATGGCATGCCATCCAGCAGGTCCAGAAGCGCGACGGGCCCACCGCCCGGACCCGGCACCCTGAGCTCACACTCGCTGCTGGTGCCGACACGAAGCGGCAGGTCCCGAGCATCCAGGCGGCGCTCGCCTTCAACGTCCGTGACTATCAGATGATCGAATTTCAAATCGGTTCCTCGCAGCGAACGACGACAGGTTTCATGTCGATTTCAGGCGCCACGCGAAACTCGAGGCGGACATCTCGATATCCCGGCCGCACGCCGACAGCTACATAGGTCCCCGGCCGCAGATCCAGCCGCGTGTTCGCAAAGTTGCCAAGCACGCCAACCTTGTAGATGGATACTGACGTCAGATTATCAGAGATCAGCTCGATCGAGACTGGCGTTGCCGCGCGCTTCAGCAATCGTGATAACTCGTCACGCTGGCCCTCCAGGCGAGGTCCGATTTCGGCCATCCGTGTGATGTCCACAACGAGGGTTGTCGCCCTCTTCATGACCGACGGCACAGACAGCCGGTCGGGATCCTTGATGTAGTCGTCGAGCTGTTTGTGCAACTCGCCCATTCTGCGCGCCTTCGCGAGTCCTTCCATCGCAAACGAGAGGTTGCCATCGATCTTCAGGATTTCTTCATAGCTCTTTGCCGCCGCATCCCAGTGCTCGGATCGCTCGAGCGCTGCGGCTTCCTGCTCCAGCATGTTGATATTTTCCAGTCGCAGACCCAGATCAACCTGCAAGAGCCCGTCGGCGGGCTCGGGCGAGCCCGGGATCAGCTGTTCAGCCATCCGAAACGCGGCACGAGCGCCGAGGTAGTCACCGACAGCCAGCGCCTCGATACCCTCGCTCATGCGCGAATCAAACTGGATTTTCGTGCGTGTAGCCCGCACCCGTTCCACGCCTTCCTGCGCCGGGACCCAGTTGGGGTCCAGATCAACCGCCTGCTGAAAGCTCGCTTCGGCGGCGTCGAGTTCGAGTTCCTCTTCGTACTCGAGTCCCTGGTTAACCAGTTGCAACACCGTGTCCAGGTTCTTCGCCCGCTCAAACCCCTCTCGCGCTGCGGGATGATTTGGCGTAATCGCTACCGCGAGTTCGAACAGCCGCAATGCTTCGGTCCTGTCGCCCGCCTCAAAGGCTGCAGAAGCGCCTGCCAGCGCTTTTTCGAACTCGGGTTCCACCCGATCGAATAGCGGCTCGAGCACCGACAGTGCGTCGAGATAATGCACCTCGGCTGCCGCCCAGTTTTTTCTCAGGTAGGCATCGTCGCCTTTCTTGTAGAAGTCCTGTGCGCGGCCATAGGGTACCGCCGCCCAGCGCTGGACAGCGCGGCGTTCGAGCGTCTCGAAATCCGAGAGCAACTCACCCAGAATCATATCGACCTTGTAACGCAGCTTGCCCGAATCATCGAGACCGGTGTAGTCGGCATCGTTTTCATTGAATTCAATCGATTCGCCATCCAGTGCCGTGTTCTCGGGCACGTATTCGCGCGTGACCCGGTTACCTCCCGTCGCATCGTTCTCATCGGGAGTATCGGCAGCTGCCGGAGATTCGCCAGGCAAGGTGCTTGCCGCAGGCACCAACCGGGTGTCGGCCGGACTGCTCTTTTTTTGCGTGACAACCGGAAGCAGGAAAACGACGCCAAGAAGCACGATGACGAGTACGGCCAGGCCGATGCCCATTGTTCGTGGACTGATCCCCGAGGATTCCACCTCCTCCAAAACGACCTGGCCCGCTGCCGGCGTTGGCGATCGCCTGACGGCCTCTACGCTCTCGATGCGTTCCTCGGCAACAATCGGACGCGCGGAAATCTGTGATCGCGCAACGCCCGGCGGAAAACCCGCTTGCCGCAGGGCATTGACGACGCCTTCCGCATCGGGCCGGTTGTCGGCGTCGTGGTCGAGCATGGACGCCACCAGGTCGCGTATCGCCGCGGGAACATCCTCGCCACTTGCAGCAACCAATGGCTGGTATTTCGACTCGCCCGGCGCATCAGTAATGGCCTGTGGAGGTGCGCCCGAAATCAGCTCGTAGATAAGTGTGCCCAGCGCGAATATGTCGTCCGCAGGCTGCACAGCCTCGCCTCGAATGGCCTCCGGACTGGCCGCTATCGGGGATCCACCAGAGCTCTTCGACCCTATGCGCGATGCAACACCAAAGTCGCTCAGGTAGGGCGCGCCATTGAAATCGAGCAGCACGTTGGAGGCCTTGATATCGCGATGAACAATACCTTTGCCGTGCGCATAACGCAGTGCCTCGGCGACCAGGCCAACGGGGGGCAACAGGTCCGCCAATGAGCTGCGGGTCAGTACGCCGAGATCAGCCCCATCGACGAACTGCATGCTATAGAACGCTGCACCCTGGTCTTCGTGAAATTCGAATACACGCACGATGTGCGCGTGCATGAGCCTCAGGTTGGTTTGCCACTCGTCGTGCAGGCGAGATCGTGCGCCACCCTTTAAAGGGACGATCTTCAGCACGACGTCCGCTCGAGTCAGTCTGTCCTTTGCCAGCCAGGTCGTGGCTTCGCCACCGCTGCCAATACTTCGCTCAAGCGTGTACCGCTCGGCCAACCGGGTCCCTTTGCTGAGATCGAGCATCGTGCGCCGCTTGTGTCTCGCTAGTTCGCCAGTGAATTTTCAGTCGTACGTGACGGAGTTCCAACGTCGACCGTTTG
>JBFFOS010000050.1:0-18896 GCA_041574375.1 Woeseiaceae bacterium | reverse complement strand
CGCGTTCGCCTCCCTGATGCCCTGGCTGGCGCGAAGTGCCTGCACGAGTTCGCCCGGGTTAAGCGATGCAGGATTCGGTGCCGGGTTATCAATTATGGACTTGGTGAAGCGCGCAAGCTGCGACATCGCCAGTGAAAATTCCGGGTACACCTCGGCATCTTTTGCTGAAAAGCGCGCGATCTCACGGCGTGTCTGGTGCGGATCTGCCCAGCGACACAGCGAGTCACCGTCAGGTAGCGGCGAAAACGATGCCTCAAGCGGAATAATCTCGAGACCGTGCCGCGGCAACTCCAGGTCCCGCACGATATGCGGACGGAACAGGCTCACCACATAGGAACACACTGTGAAGGTAAAGCCGGGGAAAACCTCTTCGCTGACGGCAGAGCCGCCAACGACCGGTCGCTTCTCGAGTACAAGGACGCTCTTGCCGGCTTTGGCGAGATATGCCGCACACGTTAGTCCATTATGTCCGCCGCCGACAACAATAGCGTCGTAGCGCGAATGTTCTGCCTTGTTTTTGAATTTCATCACAGTCCTCACGCTTTCTTTCTGGGGGGGTCGAAGAACGGAGTCTTGGTAACGACGGCTGGCACGCGTCGACGTTCATACTCGACGGTGACCTCGATCTGCAGGACGGTACCCGGTTTCGCGTAGGCCGACTTGACCGTCGCCAGCGCCAGGTTGTCTTTCAGAATCGCCGACCATGCACCGCTGGTGGCCTGCCCGACCTGTTTGCCGTTTTCGCCATACAACGGGATTGCGCTGCGCCAGGCGCCACCTGGTAGCTCGGGCGGCAAGCCGAATTCATTGAACAGGCGTTCGAAAGCCGGCCAGTCATAAACAAGCCCGACACTGGCCCACTCCGGTCCTCTTGCTTTTTCAGTTTTAAGAGCCTCTTGCCCGATAAACGGGGCGCGGTCGAGATCAACAGCCCAGCCGAGGCCGATCTCGTACGGCGTAGACTTGCGGGATTCAATGAGACAGGTGTTGGCGCTGAAGTAGTCGACGCCGTTCATTATGTAGCCGGCTTCAATGCGGGTGATGTCCATCGCATCCAGTCCGACAGGCTGAATCCTGAAGTCACGGCCGGCAGCCATGATGGCGTCGTACACTTTGAGAGCCTGGTCGCTTTCGACCCAGACCTCGTACCCGAGATCTCCGGTATAACCCGTCCGGGAAATAACGACATCAACATCGTCGAGCTTCGCTTTCGTCAACGTGAAATAACGAAGGCTATCCAGATCCGCATCACTGACATTCCTGAGGATGTCGCGAGAGGTCGGGCCTTGCAGCGAGAGCGTTCCGAAGCGGGTCGTGCTGTCCTCGATCGAAACATCGAAGCGACGTGATTGACGCACGAGCCAGGAATACGTGGGCTCCGCAGCGGCGACACGATAGTGCGTGTCATCCAGCCGGAATACGGTGCCGTCATCGAGCACTTTTCCGTAGTCATCGCACCAACACAGGTAAGCGCACTGTCCAACTTTGAGTTTGCTGACATCCTTGACCATGACGCGCGATAGAAATTCAGTCGCGTCTTTGCCGAAGACTTCATACTTGAAGAGTGGACTTACATCGATCAGCCCAGCTGCGTTTCGCAGCGCGTAGTATTCTCGATCGTGAGTGGTGTCGTAAGAGCAAACCGTGTAGTAGCCGGCCCAGTCCTTATAAAAGAGGCTGGTGCAAAGCTCCGACGTCCGAGGGTGAAACGGCGTTCCGATTGGCATGGCGTCCTCCTAATCTACCGAAGGTAATCCATGCTCAAGCGGCCCGACAATGGGAGTTCTACCTACCCCGATTGGTAGAGATTCAGGGGCTTTCGTATCACATAGTGAAACGGTACCCGCAATTCTGGGTGCCGCTCGCGCAGAAGGGCTTTAGTGAGTCGGCCCCTCGACGAGCGCCTGCCGTGTTAGGTCAACGATAAGGTCGATTTCCTTGTCGCTGATGTCAAATACCGGCGTGTATCGCAGCGAATGCTCACCGCCATGAATAACGGCCAGTCCTATTCGACGCAGGTAGTCTTCGGTGCTATCCGAACCGTAAATCTTATAGCGCTCGTCGAGCTCGCAGCTCACCAGCAAACCCGTACCCTGGGCACCGATAACACCGCCATCGGTGCCATCCACAAGCGCGCCGAGTTTTGCAACCAGCTCGCGACCACGTGTACGAATGTTTTCCCGCAGTTCGTCGCTCACTAAATCAAGTACCGCAATTCCGATATCCATCGCGCGCGGATTTGCGGTCATCGTATTGCCGTACAGACCACGTCGGTATGCATTTGCGCAAAAGTCCGAGAGCGCCAGCACGGAAAGGGGGTACTGTCCCGCATTCAGCGCTTTTGAGTAACTCTCCATGTCCGGGGCGTCGAGGTCCCGGAAGCCGGGGTAGTCGGTGATTGACAGCAGGCCGCGCGCACGCAGTCCCGCCTGGATGGAATCAACAACAAACATCGCCCCATGCTCGCGCGTCAGTTCGCGTGCACGCTTGTAGAACGCGGGTTCAATGGCGAGCCCGGGGTTACCCTCCCCCATGACCGGCTCCATGAAAAACGCCTCAATGAAGACGCCGTCAGCGTCCGCCTGGGAGAATGTCGCTTCCAGCGACTCGACATCATTCGGCGCAACTGTCAGCAGGTAGTCGCCCTCGCGAAACGTCGCGAGGTGCTTTTCGTAGTTGGCACGACTTGAGTCCGAAAAACGCGCCGGTCGATCGGTACGACCGTGAAAGCTGCCGACGAGTGTCAGGCCGCAGATCTTGCGTCCTTCGTAACGGCCACCCGGATCTGTCAGTTTTCGGGTATTGATGTCGGCAATTCGCGAAGCGACCGTCATTGCCTCGGAACCACTATTCATGAAGATGAACCTGGCAAAAGGAAAGCCATCCGGTCGGGTATGCCCGATCTCCTTGCTTAGCCGCTCCACGAAATCAAACTGGCTGATATTCGGCGTCATGACGTTCGCCATTGCGTGCGGCTGGTTCATCGCATCCAGCACAGTTGGCGGCGCGTGGCCAAACCCCAGCATCCCGTAGCCACCGCAGTCATAGACGACGGCGCCCTTCAGGGTGACGATCCACGGACCGGCAGCGGCAACGGCAACATACGGGTTCACTGCATCCGTTGGATAGAAGTTTTTAATGCGCTGCTGCGTCTGGACAATTTGCTCATTCTCGTCAAGGGCCAGCAAATCGGGATGTGTTTCCTTGAGCTCAAGGAAGCTGTCATAGCCGCGCTCAATGGCCACCGCGAGATCGGCGTTTTCCGCAAGAAAATCCAGGATGACCTCGTCAGTGAGGCCTCGCGTTACAGGGGCACCACCGTAGGTCCGCATTTCCTTCAGGCGACCGAGGGCCGCCTGACCATTCCGAGAGATAGCTACTGTCGACACCGTCTTTACCCTGAACCTGTATGAACGATCCGCGACTATATCAGTTTCGAAACCCGCAACGCACGGCCAGTTCAGCCGCGCGGGACGCGAACAGAGGTGGCGACAATCTCGTACACCGTACCCGGCCCCACCGGCGGTGCAGCCGTGCCGAGATCCTCGGCGTAATGCGCAGCCTCGTCCGGGGTAATCTCCCGCACGACAACTTCACCGACAAACGTCACGCGTTTGCCGCCAATATCCGTCGGCACAAAGAATCCATAGTCCTTGAATGAAATCCGCACAATGCTGCCCCCGTCCTGGGCAATGAAGAAACAGCCTTTTTTCTGGCAAACCTCCGCGACCCGGGCTACTACGCGTACAGGTTGACCGACGTAGTCGCCGCCATCGTTCGCGAGATTTTCAAGCGCAACCATGGGAACGGATTCATCCAGCAATCCACCAAACGTTTCGAAATCGGCTGTCTGTACCACAGGCTCCGACAGGCGAATCACCGTGGTTTCTTCCGCTGCCTGACTGACGCCTGTCGCGACAAGAACCATCGCCGTTGTCACCATCGTTAGGCTTTTCAGAGTCGCGCTGCGTTTTGTCAGTTTCTGCATGACTTGTTCCTTGGGGATTGATATTGAGTCTGTGGGCAATCCTACACACAGGTGAATAAAGCCTACAACGCGTGCGTTGCCATTTCTCGAGGCATACAATTGTGCTGTGGCAGCCGTAGAATCACAAATGCTCGAACTCGGAACGCGAGCGCCGCAGTTCGCACTTCCGGATCCGGATGGGCGAATACATGAACTCATCCCGGGGGCGAGTGCCTACGTTGTGATGTTCATCTGCAATCACTGTCCTTTCGTCATTCATGTTCGCGAGGAGCTCGCGCGTTTCGGTAATGATTACGGCGACAAGGGCGTCCAGATCGTCGCGATCAATAGCAATAATGTCGAAGCGTATCCCGCTGACAGTCCCGAGAACATGAAAAAAACGGCCGCCGAGTGGGGTCTGACATTTCCCTATGTTTTTGACGAAGACCAGTCGGTTGCGAAAGCCTACCGTGCGGCCTGCACCCCGGACCTGTTCGTATTTGACGGCGCACAACGTCTTGTTTACCGGGGGCAACTCGACAACAGTCGTCCGTCGAACAGTAAGCCCGTTGACGGCCGGCACCTGCGCGCCGCGCTGGATGCCGTTTTAACCGGGCGCCTCGTGAGTATTGAGCAGCGCCCCAGCATAGGCTGTAACATCAAGTGGAAAGCAGGTAACGAGCCGGACTATTTCTGAATATCTGGAGGAGGTCGAAATGAAATACCAAACGCTAATGGTGGCTTTATTCACTCTCGCCATTACCGGTTGTGCCAAGGAAGAACAGGCCGCAGTCGAAGAGGCTGATGAGGCGGAAGCGCCCCTTCCAGCGGTCGAAGCCGCTCCGGTCGAGAACATGGGCTGGCGTAACGAGGCATTCGTGGAGCACATGCACGCACACGCGGAAAAGCTCGACGAGCTCAACTTCGCCCTTGCAGACGGTGACCTCGACGGCGCGATGACGCCAGCCTACTGGTTGGCACAGCATGATTCGATAGAGGGTATTCCGCCTGATCTGCAGTCTTACGTGACCGGCATTCGGGCAGCAGCAAGTTCGGTTGAGGAAGCCAACGATCTTGAGACCGCCCGAGCCGAGGCACAGCGTATCACCGAGGAGTGCCAGGGATGCCATGACGCATCCGGGATTGAGGTCGAATAGCAATAAGCCATGGGACTCACAATTATCGGTGCATGCATCGGCGCAATCACCGGTGGTTTGCCAGGCTTCATTATTGGAGGCCTCATCGGCTACGGGGCCGGCTTCTTATTACGGCAATCGCTCGTCGGCGGCTTGCGTGTCGTGCAGTCGCAACTACTCGACTCCGTGTTTGCGGTCATGGGAGCGCTCTGCAAGGCCGACAATGTAGTAACTCGTGATGAGATCAATGCCGTCGAGCAGATGTTCGGCATGCTCAACCTGCAGGGCGAACAACGCGAACAGGCAAAGGCGGCTTTCAATCGCGGCAAGCAGCCTGAATTCGATCTTGATGCGGCTGTCGACCAGTTTGCACGCATCAGTCACGGTCGCCGACCCCTGGTGCAGTTGTTTCTGCAACTGCAGGTCATGGCGATTTCCGCAGACGGGCGTGTCGATCCCACCGAGCACGCGATGCTCGTGCGTATCGCCCGGCGCCTGGGACTTAGCGAAGCGGATGTGTCACAACTCGAAGCGTTGCTTCGTGCGGGAACGACGGGCCCATCAGGTCTAGGCGCCAGGCCGACCCAGAGTAAGCTTGCCGACGCCTACATTGCGCTCGGCGTAACTCCCGACACAGATGCCGCCGGAATCAAGCGTGCATACCGTAAACTCATCAGCCAGAACCACCCCGACAAACTCGCCGCCCGCGGTTTGCCGGAAAGCATGCGCGCCGTTGCCGAGGAACGCTCGCGCGAGATAAATTCAGCCTACGACCTCATCAAGGAAGCAAGGAGTGATGTGAGATGAATCGCCGAGTCACAAGATTTGCCATTTGCTTTTTCGTCGCTTCTAACCTGTCGTTTGCCGGCTGCGCCACGTCGCCAGAAGACGAGCGCAGGCGTCTGGATATGGAAGCGGATATCGACGACATCCTGACCTACGAACTCGACCCGGCCGAATACGGAGAACCGAAGAACTGCCTGTACACCCATGATTACCGCAGCTTTCGCCCACTCGGCAACCGGCACCTCTTATTTGAGGGACGGAACGACAAGCAGTGGGTCAATGTGCTGCGAGGACGCTGCCCCGGTCTTCACAAAGACAGCAAATTCATAATGAGGCCGAACGTGAGCAACCGTGTCTGCGATAAAGATCAGTTTGATATTGCCGATCACATCGACCCTTATACGCTCAGTGGCAAGGGACCGACCTGCGTTCTCGGCGAGTTCAAGCCTGTAACAGCGGCACAGGTTGAAGAGATCGAGAACCGACTCGAGATGCGCTAACTCCCTCCTGGGTCGGCTTCACTCTCGTGGGCCGGCAGCAAGTTCTCGACCGGGTGATCCGCCGGCGCCAAGAGTGAAGTGGCACAACACGGCCCCGACCACCGTTCGATTTATTGCAAACATCTCTGTGCCCAGATTCTGACTAGATATGGCGATCGTATCTCGCCATGTCGATTAACCTGGCCGACCTCGGAAAACATCGGTAAACACGGCCTGGAAAGTCTTAACGTCTTCGATCTTGCCCATGCTGACGCGTATGTAATCGGGATACTGACCGTAACGGCCACGAATCAGAATCTTGCGTTCGGCCATCTGCCGTTGGAACTCGCTACCGTTCCGGCCGATATTGGCGAACACGAAATTCGCCTGCGATGGCAGTGGTTCAATTCCGTTCCTGCGAAACGTATCCACGACCATGTCGCGGCCTTCGAATATTTTCGATCGAGAAAATTTGATGAACTCATCATCGCCATAGCAGGCCTTCGCGGCCGCCAGCCCTACGCCATTCGGCCAGGCCATCACGTGGTCGGCGATCGTCTTGGCGATATCCGGCCGACCAATGCCGTAGCCGACACGCATTCCCGCCATGCCGAAAAGTTTCGAGAACGTGCGCATGACGACGACGTTTTCGCCGTCTCTGACAAGATCGATCATCGACGTGTAATCCGGCCGGTCCGTGAGTTCGTTATATGCCTCATCAATCATTACAACCGCGCGCCGCCCAACGCTGCGGCAGAAGTCTCTCAGTGCGTCGCCATCCAGTGTGTGCCCGGTTGGGTTATTGGGATTACAGATATAGACCAGGCTCACGTCGTCGTTTACTGCAGCAGCCATCGCGTCCAGATCAATTGCCAGGTCGTCCTTGAGCGGTACCGGTACGACATCGACGCCCATGCGACGCGCATAGTGAACATGAGCCGTATAAGTCAGGCTCGGCAGCACGATGCGGCCTTTGCCGCCCCAGGCAACGAACGCCGCCTGCAGCCCTTCGTTCGACCCTGAGGAAAGCACCATATTCTCAAGGGCAACATTGTTCCGGTCCGCGATTGTTTGCAGCAGCGGCGCGTACATGTCGTCGGCATAGTAAGCGCCAAGCGCGGCGGCTCTGGCAGCTGCTTTTAGAGCGCCAGGGCTCGGCCCGTACGGATTCTCATTGAAACGCAATGCAATCATGCCCGGCGGAGGACCGAGCTGTGCAAGTGACATCGGAGTGAGTGCCAGGCTCGCGGCACCGCCAAGAATGCCTCGAACAAGATCGCGGCGTGAAAACTGCATTGACATTAACCTGCCCCTTTCTCTGCCTGGTCGACAGTAACCGTGCCCGGATCAGGATAGCAGCAAATCTGAGCCCTGCCTGTAATGGTTGGCAGTATCTTCGTTGCCAGGATCTTAGAGCAACGACGTTACCGACCAGCCGGCCCCGGGTTCGAGCGGCGCATCCGACACAGGGAAATGAATCTTCTGGTCGGGGTCGATGGCGAACATCACCTTCGCACGAGGATACTTTTTCTTGTAGTCATCGACGCCGTCATTTGCGAAGCAATCGCATTGATATTTCCTGTCGCCTTAAGCACTACAAACACGATAAAATTTCAGGAGATCAGTACTCCGTCCATGTGGCTTTATAAGGATGGATATTGAGCCGTGAACGCGAGCCATCGCCAGGTTGAGTGGAGGTCTCTCGTGCGTTACAAGGACTACTACAAAATCATGGGGCTTGAGCGCGACGCAAGCCAGGAAGATATAAAAAAAGCCTATCGTCGCCTGGCGCGCAAGTACCATCCTGATGTCAGCGACAGCCCTGACGCGGAACAGCTTTTCAAGGATCTTGGTGAAGCGTATGCCGTCCTCAAGGATCCGGAAAAGCGCGCCGCCTATGATGAACTGGGCGCTAACTGGAAAGCCGGGCAGGAGTTCAAGCCGCCGCCGGGATGGGATGCCGGTTTCGAGTTTAGTGGACGCGGCTTTGATGCCGGAGATCCCGATGCGTTCAGTGACTTCTTCGAAGGGCTATTCGGCGGTGCCAGGAGACATGGCTTCGCCGGCGGCCGGACACGATTTGACGCTTCGGGGCAGGACCATCACGCAAAAGTCCTGATCAATGTCGAAGATGCCTATCGGGGCGCCAGCCGGTCAATCAGTTTGCGAACACCCGAAGTCGATTCCAGCGGCCACGTAGTAAATCGAACGCGGCAGCTAAATGTCAGAATTCCGAAAGGCGTTCGCAAGGGCCAGCGTATTCGACTGGCCGGTCAGGGCGCACCCGGTATTGGTAATGGCCGAGCTGGCGACCTCTACCTTGACGTTGATTTCGAGGCTCACGCTCTGTACCGCGTCGACGGCAAGGATGTATACCTCGACCTGCCGCTGACGCCCTGGGAGGCCGCACTAGGCGCGACAATCAAGGTTCCTACGCCCGCGGGCCCGGTAGACCTGAAGGTTCCGGCAGGAACCAGGGGTGGCAAAAAACTGCGCCTTAGCAATCGAGGTATCCCCGGCAACCCTCCGGGTCATTTATACGTGATCGCACAATTGACCGTACCGCCCGCAGATACGGAAAAAGCGAAAGAGCTCTTCAACAAGATGCGTGACGAGTTGCCATACAACCCGCGCAAGCACTTTGAGGGATAGAAAATCATGACCCGACACGCTGTCACCGGAATCCTGCTCGACGAACAGGTCTACTACTCACTCAAAGACGTTTGCCATGTTTGCGGATGTCAGACGGAGTGGGTCGTGGCGCTGGTGGAACAGGGTGTGCTCCACCCAACCGGGGGCGCGAGACAAACGTGGCAGTTCCCGGGAAGCAGCCTGCACACGGCGATGAAGGCACGGCGACTTCAGCGGGACCTTGACCTCAATCTGTCCAGCATTGCATTAGTCCTCGATTTGCTCGAGGAAATCGAATCACTGCGCGCACGACTCGATATGCTGGGTGCGTTTACAGGGGTTCACTCCAGCCCCGGCGTGGAGCGGAACAGTCAATTTTCTACTAGGTAATGACCGCCAAAAAAATTTCAAGATTTTCCAGAAACCGGGGCTTGAAAACGCTCCACACGACCACATCTCGACAAGCGACTGGCAAGAACTTGCCATGTTTTCAATAAGTTAGATAATTGGAGGCAACGCAATGTCATTAGTCAAATACGATCCCTGGCTGGGTGCCCGGGAGCTTCAGAAAGATATCAATCGCCTGTTTTCAAACTGGAATACAAACGACAGCAGCGGCGTCACCGCAGACTGGATACCGAGCGTCGATATCAATGAATTCGACGACAAATTCCAGCTCTACATTGACGTTCCCGGTGTCGATCCTAAAGACGTGGAAATCACGTTGGAATCCGGGGTGCTGACGATCGCGGGCGAACGCTTCATGCAGGCCGAAAAGGAAACTGAAAACTTGGTCCATCGGCGCACGGAACGCGGAAGCGGTCGTTTTTATCGCCGTTTCATCCTGCCGGACACGGTCGATGCCGACAATGTCAAGGCATCCGATCGTCACGGCGTGCTGGAAATTCTGATTCCGAAACAAGCCAAGGCGCAGCCACGACGCATCGAAGTCGCCGCGTAGACGTTGGTGACGGAACTTTCTACTCCATCACCCGTATTTACGACATGGGCCGGGAGCACCTGCTCCCGGCCACTCGCCTTTCGTATCGTCTGCTTCCGGTTATTATCGCAATCACGCTGGACGCAGCCGCTCCACACCGTATAGTGAAGCACCAATCCAAACTGCCACACTCAGGCTGCAAATATGAATGAAGACAAACAGCTCGCCTTGTTCTGCGATTTCGAGAATATTGCCCTTGGCGTGCGCGACGTCGGCGCGGACAAGTTCGATATAGGCCTTGTGCTCGAGCGATTACTTCTAAAAGGAAGCATCGTTACCAAAAAAGCTTACTGCGACTGGGATCGATACAAGCAATACAAGGCGCGAATGCACGAAGCCGCATTCGAGCTGATTGAAATTCCCCACGTCAAGCTCTCCGGAAAGAACTCTGCGGATATTCGCATGGTCGTCGATGCGCTCGACCTTTGCTACACCAAGGAGCACATCGACACCTTTGTCATTATTTCAGGTGATTCAGACTTTTCGCCACTGGTCAGCAAGCTGCGCGAGAACGCAAAAACCGTTATCGGCGTTGGCGTCAAACAGTCGACATCTGATCTCCTGATCAGCAATTGCGACGAGTTCATATTTTATGATGACCTCGTATCGAACCAGGCTCCGGCCAAACGCGCCACAAGAAGCAGGAAGACCTCAAAGAAATCTTCGAAATCGAGTCCCAAGAAAAAAGCCACCAAAAAAGCCGACCCGGCGCAGGAAGCAATTGATCTCGTGATCGACACAACAGAGGCGTTATATTCCGAGCGTGGCGACAGGACCAAGCTCTGGGGATCAATGATTAAACAAACGCTCAAGCGCCGGCGGCCCGGGTTTTCCGAATCCACGTATGGCTTCAGCTCTTTCAGCGACCTTCTTGAAGAAGCCGCAAAGCGCAAACAACTCGTTCTGGAGCGCGATGAAAGGTCGGGCGGCTACATCGTGCTTGGCACACACTGAACACCAACAATATCGGCCGGCTCCGCGTACAAGGTTGTCCGGTAGCGGAAGAACCGAAGTCCCTCCGACCAGTAATCATCCGGCATCCCACACTTGGTTTTCAGCGCGGCCAGGAACCGGCGCGGTTCCGGCAATGACTCCCAGACCTTCGGCAGGAACGTCGCGCGACGTGCACCTTCGACGATGACGAGGCCGTCGGTGCCCGGCACCAGGTGATTCAGCAAATCCACTTCATCGGTGACGCGAATTTCATCCAAAGGTGACAGCACGGAAACTTCCAGCCTGATGCGTCCGAACTCGCCTCGAGCCAGTGGTTGAAAACGCAGATCTCGAAATGCCGCCTGAAACGCCGACCGTGCGACGTCCATTGCGAGGGGATGTGCCGCTTCGAGCGAGCCACAGCAGCCTCGGAGTTTCTCGTCTAGCCGCAGCGTCGTGAACGTCGCGGCCGGTTCCAACAAGTCCATCGGCAGGCCATCGAGATCGACCGGCACAGGCTTGTCATGGTCCAGCCCGTATTCGATCGAGTCGCGCGCAAGACGCAGAAGATCAGCACCCGGCAATACGTGTCGATCAGGTGATTGCATAGGCTCCGTACCCAACAACCCGGCTCTTGTCGCCCGCCGTATCGCCGGAGTTCCTGGTATCCAGCGTGCGTACCTGCAAGCCGTGGGACGTTGCTGCCAGCAAGAGGCCATTCACTGCGTAGGCGCCGCAGGCATCTTCGCCATGCAGCGTTGCCTCACGAGCCTCGATGCGAGCGGTCGTACTCGCATCGACTTCACGCGCGATCTCGTAAGAATGAAAGTGTGACAAGTCCGAGCTGACGACGATCAGCGTTTCGTCGCCGCCCCACAGCGCGCTGAGCACGGACTCGACCTCGTGCGCAGGACAGACGCCGACGACGATCGGAACAACCTGGAAGTCTTCGAGGACGGTCTGCAGAAACGGCAGGTGTACCTCGAGGCTGTGCTCGTCGGCATGTGCCTCGTCCGAGACCTGAGTACCCGGCAGGCCGAGTGCCTGTTCGACAGCATCTGCATCGACCGGCACGTCGCCGAGCGGTGTCGTGAACGTATCGGCCGATGGCAGCGCCATGCCCTGCAAATAGACACGATGCGCCGGACCGAGCAATACGACTCTGCGGATCATCTTCCGCCGACCCTCGAGCAGGCGATACGCGTAGGCCGCCGTGAGGCCCGAGTATTGATAGCCCGCGTGCGGTGCGATGATGGCCTTCGCGCCGTCGCTGCTGGCCGGCACTGCGGCCAGTAACTCCGAGACAGTGCGTTCGAGCACCGCTGTGTCCGCCGGGTAGAACATTCCGGCAACGGCTGCGCGCCGAGCCTTCATTCTTCTGCCCGATCCTGTTTTATCATGCTTGTTAATTGGGGACTGGACGCCACATCTCAAGCATGCACGAAACAGTCGTCAGCACCAAATACTGGCACCGCGAGACAGACGGACGCCTGCAATGCGATGTCTGCCCGCGCCATTGCCGCCTGCGGGAGGGCCAGCGCGGCCTGTGCTACGTGCGCCAGCGCCTCGACGACGAGGTGAAGCTTGTTACTTACGGGCGGTCATCGGGATTCTGCGTCGACCCGATCGAGAAAAAGCCGCTCAATCATTTCTACCCCGGCAGCAGCGTGCTGTCGTTTGGCACCGCCGGCTGCAACCTGGCCTGCAAGTTCTGCCAGAACTGGGATATGAGCAAGTCCCGCGAGATGGATACGCTCGCCGACAGTGCTTCTCCCCAGCGTCTTGCTGAAGCGGCCGTCGAGGTCGGCTGCCGCAGCATCGCCTACACCTACAACGATCCTGTCATTTTCCTCGAGTACGCGGTCGACGTCGCAGCTGCGTGCAGCGAAAGCGGCATCAAGTCGGTCGCCGTCACGGCCGGCTATGTTGATCCGAAGCCCCGCGCCGAATTATTCGCTGCGATGGATGCCGCCAATGTCGATCTCAAGGCCTTCACCGATCGTTTCTATCACAAGGTGTGTGGCGGTCACCTCGGGCCCGTGCTGGAGACGCTGGCGTACATTTATCACGAGACCGACACCTGGCTTGAAACGACAACGCTGCTGATCCCGGGCCAAAACGACTCGGACGCCGAGCTGGACAAGATGACGCGCTGGGTCGTCGAGCACCTCGGTCCGGACGTACCGATGCACTTTTCGGCATTCCACCCGGACTGGAAGATGCTCGACGTGCCGAGCACGCCTGCGAACACCTTGAGCCGCGCCCGCCAGATCGCCATGGATAACGGCGTGCACTTCGCTTACACGGGCAACGTTCACGACCGTGCCGGCGACAGCACCTGGTGCCCGCACTGCAAGGCGCTCGTCATCGAACGCGACTGGTACGAACTCGGCGCATGGCACCTCGACGCCAACGGTGCCTGCCGCAGCTGCGGCACGCAGATCCCGGGGCACTTCGATGCAACGCCGGGCAACTTCGGCGCGAAACGTATTCCGATCCGCCTCTCCTCCCGTCCCTAGTGTGGCGAGAGACCAAACATCTGCGGGAACACGACGAGGATCGCCAGCACGATCATCTGCAGAACGATAAAAGGCACGACGCCGACATAGATATCGGTCGTGCGGACTTCGGCTGGCGCAACACCCTTGAGATAAAACAGACTGAAGCCGAATGGCGGCGTCAGGAATGATGTCTGCAGGTTCATCGCGATCAGGATTGCATACCAGATGGGGTTGATGCCCAGGCTGGCGGCGATGGGCACCAGGATCGGTACAACAATGTAGGAAATCTCGACGAAGTCGATGAAGAAGCCCAGCGCCATGATGACCAGCATGGACAGGATCAGGAAACCCCACTCCTCGCCCGGCAGGCTCAGCATGAACTCCTCGACGATCCAGTCGCCGCCCGTGTAGGTGAAGACCATCGAAAAAGCCGTCGCGCCGATCAGGATCGCAAAGACCATGGCGGTAATTTTGACGGTCTCCAGCGAGCTCTCCCAGACCATGCGAATCGAGAACCGGCCGTACAGGGCAGCGAGGAGGATTGCACCGATGCCCCCGACCGAAGATGATTCCGTTGGCGTCGCCACGCCGGTCAGGATTGAGCCGAGCACCAGGACGATCAGCACGAGCGGCGGAATAACTGCCCGCAGCGCATGCAATACCTGTTGCGGTTTCGAGCCCGACGCCTCCTCGAGCCGGATCGGTGGCGCAAGGTCCTCGTTGCTCAGCGCAACGATGACAATGTAGGCAATGTAGAACAGAACGAGGGACAGCCCAGGCCAGAGAGCAGCCTTGAAAAGGTCGCCAACAGGCTCCTGAAACACATCACCGAGAATGATGAGAATAATGGAGGGCGGAATAATCTGGCCAAGAGTGCCCGCGGCACAGATGGTTCCACTCGCCAATCGCTTGTCATAGTTGTACTTGAGCATCACCGGCAGGGAGATCACGCCCATGGCAACCACGCTTGCACCGACTACACCGGTGGATGCGGCCAGCAAGGCGCCGACCAGGATTGTCGAGATGGCAATGCCGCCACGTATCTCGCCAAACAGAAAGCCCATCGATTCGAGCAGACGTTCAGCCAGGTTGGACTTCTGCAATACGATGCCCATAAAAATAAACAGCGGGATGGCCATCAGGATCGTATTGTTCATGATCGACCAGATGCGATGCGGCATCAGGGAGAAGATCTCCGGCCCCTCGGCGAGCAGACCGAAGAAAACCGCGACGCCACCAAAGGTAAACGCCACCGGAAAGCCGACCAGCAGCAGCAACAGGGCAACGGCGAACATGACCAGTCCGATCATGGCCTGTTACCGTCAGACCAGCGGTCGGCGCTCATCAGTATCCGGCACTCCGGCGACACCTCGGAGAACATTAATATTGTGAATGACGAATCCGGTTGCCGAGACAATCAGAAAAACGAAGGAAGCCGGAATGACCAGCTTGATCAGCCAGCGATGAGGCAGGCCTCCAGGATCCCCACTGACTTCGCCCGAGCCGAAGGCTTCCTGCACGTACCAGACGGAACCCTCGACAATCAGCACACTCAACGGCAACAACAACAACACGGTGCCCCCGATATTGACAAAGGCTTTCCAACGGGGCGAGAAACGGTCGTACAGGACATCAACTCGTACGTGACCGTCTTCCTTCAGTGCATAGGCGATGCCAAAAAGAAAAACCATCGCGAACAGGTGCCACTCCGTCTCCTGGAGGGCGATCGAGCCACTGTTGAAGAAATAACGCGTGATCGAGTCATAAAAGACGTTGAGCAGCATCAGCAGATTGAGACCACCCGCAACCCACCCCATCACGTCGGAGAAGCGATCGAAGATTTTCTCTAGCCTCAGCAACATGGATTGCTTTCGTACCCCGATCAAAGGCTCCCGACCGAAGCCGGGAGCCTGAACCGAACTACTCGAGGTTGTCCTTCAGATACGCGTAGTCGGAAATTTCGGTCCACTTGCGCGCCATCTTCATGTAGGCACTTTGCGATTCGAGAATTTCGTTGAAGATCGGATCACTGGCCGCACTTTCCTCCAGCAGTTCCTGGTTGACTCGTTTCATTGCAGCAATGATCTCAGGCGAGAACGTACGGATTTTGACTTCCGGATACTCCTTCTCTATCGAGGCCCAGTTGACCGCGCTTTCGTGGTAGGAACGGGCATACATGTCATAGGCCGCATACTGCATCGCAATGGTCAGGATATTCTGCAAATGCTCAGGCAAGGCATCAAACGCGGCCTTGTTCACCATGAACTGCAGTTCCGTGGCCGGCTCGTGCCATCCGGTGTAGTAGTAAGGCGCGATCTTCTGGAATCCCATATTGAGATCGAGTGATGGCCCGACCCATTCCAGGGCGTCAATAGTGCCTCGCTCTAGCGCTGTATACAGTTCACCAGGTGCAATGTTCGTGACCACGACACCCAGTTTGGAGAGGACTTCACCGGCAAACCCCGGGACTCGCATTTTCAGACCATTGAGGTCAGCCAGCGTATTGATTTCCTTTCGAAACCAGCCGCCCATCTGGTTACCGGTGTTGCCGCCAGGAAAAGAATAGACGCCGTGCTTGTCGTAGACCTTCTGCATCAATTCCATGCCGCCGCCGTAATAGAACCAGGCGTACTGTTCAGGAGCGATCATGCCGAAGGGCATGGTGGAGAAGAACATCGTATTGACGTCCTTGCCCTTCCAGTAATACGACGCTGAGTGACCCATTTCATACTGGCCGGCCTTGACCATGTCGAGGATGCCAAGTGCCGCCTTGTGCTTGTTTGCCGAGTCGATCCGAATTTCCAGTTCGCCATCGGACATCGTTTTGACCATGTCGGCCATGTTGATGACCGCGTCGCCAAAAATCGGGAATCCCGTCACCCAGGTCTGGGCCAGTTTCCACACAATCACTTCTTTCTCGACCTTGCTCTCCGCCGGCGCTGCTGCCTGTTGCTTTTCCCCACAAGCCGACAGAGCCAAGACAGAGACGAGCGCCACAATCCCGGCGCACAGTTTCAGAGCATTTTTCTTCTGTTTCATCGCTTTTTTTCCTTTCAGATCGAAGGAGAGCAAATTCTAGCGCTTTCTGGAACGGAACGGGGCCGGGCAATGCTCGCAGCGGCTACGACTTTCGGCTTAGTATGATGCTCCAGCGGACTCAAAAGGGACCGGAAATATGAGCACAATTGGCTACAAAGCCCTGGTTGATGCGGCCGAGGCACGAATACGGACCATTTCCGTCGAGGAAGCTATCGACCGGTTGGGCTCGGACGACGCGGTTTTCGTGGACCTGCGCGATGTCCGGGAGTTGCAGCGCGACGGTGGAATTCCCGGTGCATTTCACTGCCCGCGCGGCCTGCTGGAGTTCTGGATCGATCCGGAAAGCCCCTATCACCATGCTGAATTCGCCGAACCGAAGGAGTTCGTCTTCTTTTGTAACCTGGGCTGGCGGTCTGCCCTGGCCGCTGACGTTGCACAGCAAATGGGATTGAAGACCTGTCATATTGGCGGTGGCTTCAATGCCTGGAAGGCGAGCGGCGGCGACGTCACAAATGGAAAGTAAAATGTACCTGCCAAGGACCCGCTCAACATGAATCGATGGAAGAAATTGTCAGTTGCAGCATTGGCGCTGATTTCGAGCGCTTTGCAGAGCGCCTGCATGGGTGTCCCGGAGGGCGTTGACGTCGTTGACGGGTTCGAGATGGATCGCTACCTCGGCACCTGGTATGAAATCGCGAGGCTCGATCACAGTTTCGAGCGAGGCATGTCCGATATTACGGCCACATACAGCCTGCGAGATGACGGCGGTGTGGCCGTGGTCAATCGCGGCTACAAGGTGGCAAAGGGAGAGTGGGATGATGCCGAGGGCAAGGCCTACTTCGTCGGTGAGACTGATATCGGCCGTTTGAAGGTTTCGTTTTTTGGTCCGTTTTACGGCGCATACAACATCATCGAGTTGGACAAAGAGCACTACGAGTATGCGATGGTCGCCGGACCGGATACCGACCACCTGTGGATCCTGGCCCGCTCCCCGGAAATCGACCGAGACCTGCTCACAACCCTGGTTGAGAAAGCGAGGCGTTTGAACTTCCCAGTCGATGAGATCATCTACGTCGATCACACCAGGAGTGGCGACGAGGGTTAATCGGTTTCGATCGCTACGTGCGCGCGCACGAGGCAATCGTGCTCGGGCTCGAAACCTCGCCGCGGGTCATGGCAGCGGCGGGCCGTTATTACTGGCCATCGACTCGGCTGCACTGCGGGTTTTCACAATTGAAATCGGCCTGAAGATTTGCTTGTATCGAAGTCGATTCTTCCGTGGCGGCTGGAACATCTTCGATTTCGCGATAAATGCGCGCCTCCGTGGGTGCCTTGTTCAAAGCATTACCCGGTACGGGTTCAATCCTGGCGGTATTGATGCTGGTCTTCTACATCGCGGCGGTCATGGCAACAAACCTTTTCGGCGAGAGTGAGCATGCGCAACAATTTGTATTCGCGCCACTTCTGCTCACAGGGGCGCGTCATTCTTCCGGCAATTCTTTTTTTGGAGTAAGCAATGTCCGTCAAATTTCCCGCCCTGCCCTACGCGACCAACGCGCTGGCACCCCATGTGTCTGAACAAACACTCGAATTTCACTACGGCAAGCATCACAAGGCGTATACCGACAAGTTGAACGCGGCGATTGGCGACACCAAGTATGAAAACCTGCCGCTCGAGATGATCATTTCCGCTGCACATGAAGCGGCCGATGTGGGTGTATTCAATAATGCCGCCCAGATCTGGAATCACACCTTTCTTTGGAACAGCATGTCGCCCGAAGGCGGTGGCGAACCAACCGGGGCGCTGGCCCATGCGATCGACAGAAGGTTCGGCGACCTTGCCGGGTTCCACGACGCTTTCAAGAAATCCGCGCTCGGACAGTTCGGCAGCGGCTGGACATGGCTTGTGCGCACCGCACAAGGCGTCGACATCGTCAGCACGGGCAATGCCGAGACACCGCTTACCGCTGGCGTTACTCCATTACTGACGCTGGACGTCTGGGAGCACGCCTACTACCTCGACTACCAGAACAGGCGTGATGCCTACATCGACGCATTCCTGACCCGCCTGATCAACTGGGATTTCGCAAGGCGTAACTTCAAGGCTGACAGGGACGAGGACTGAGCGTCGGCCAGTTCGATTCAACTTGTTACACAAAGGCCATTGCCCCCCTCCGGCCGATACTTCACAGTGACGCAATGTCACCGGACGAATTTGCAATCGAGGCTCACGGTCTGTGCCGCCGTTTTCGCGAGGGCGATCGCGAGCATGTCGTGCTCGACGGCGTCGATCTCGACATCCGGCGGGGCGAAACTATCGCGCTGCGCGGCCGCAGCGGCTCCGGCAAGTCGACGCTGCTGAATCTCATCGGCGGTATCGACGCCCCCGATGCCGGCACAGTGACAGTGGACGGCGTTGAACTG
>JBFFOS010000049.1:0-18919 GCA_041574375.1 Woeseiaceae bacterium | reverse complement strand
TGGCGTGTGCGTCGTGGTGCCACACGGTTTCAAGCGGAAGATCCTGGCGTTGTGCCCAGCGATGCGTCGTGTAACCGGGATGGGCGTCACACACGACGCGCTTCGCTGCAACGCCGTACAGGCCTTGTAAATCGCTCGCAACCCGCTCGAATACATCGAGGCTACGTGGACTGTCCATTTCGCCTATGTGCGGCGAGTCGACTACCCGCCGGCCCCAACTCAGGGCTACCGTGCCTGTCATGTGGCCGCCGACCGCGAGCAATGGTGCCGTTTGCCGCCAGGGAATAGTCAATTCACGTGGCGCGCAACCACGCCCGATTCTCAGCGGGCGCACGTCACCCGCAATACGCCGATACACCGGATCGTCGGCCGGCCGGACAATCGGCCGATTGTGCTGCAGAAACCCGTCTGCAACCGGTCGAAGCCGCGTCGAAGCTTCTGCATTGTCGGTCAGCACAGGTTCGCCACTGATGTTCCCCGACGTTGCCACAACAGGCCCGCCAAACGCATCGAGCAATAACTGGTGCATCGGACTGTAAGGAAGAAAGACTCCGATCTCATCCAGCCCCGGCGCAACGTTGTCCGCCAAACCACCGCCGGCACGGCGAGTCGCGAGAACGATCGGTCTTATCGGCCCGGACACCATCGCTGCCTCGTCAGCCGTCATTTCAACGTAGTCGCGCACGCCATCCAGGCCGTCATTTCCAGCAACCGGGAACATGACTGCGAGCGGCTTGTCCGGACGCCGCTTGCGATCGCGCAGCCGGGCAACCGCCGACTCGTTGCGCGCATCGCAAACCAGGTGATAGCCGCCAATACCCTTCACGGCAACGATGTACCCTGCCCGTATCTTTTCGACCGCGCGTTCAAGGGCCCGGGCTGTGTCGTTGACTGTATCGTCATCCTGCTCTTCGAAACTCACCTGCGGACCACACGTTGCGCAAGCCACAGGCTCCGCATGAAATCGCCGGTTTGCCGGGTCCAGGTATTCAGTTTCGCAGGCGGGACACAGCGGAAATCCGGACATGCTCGTATTTGGGCGATCGTAGGGCAGCGCTTCGATCAGCGTGTAGCGCGGACCGCATTGCGTACAGTTGATGAACGGGTAGGCATGGCGGCGGTCTGACGGGTCCTGCAGTTCACGCTTGCAGTCATCGCACATGAAGTAGTCGGGCGGCACGAAAACCTGTGCGTCAGCGCCTGCCAGGCTGTCTATGATCTCGAACGTATCGGAAACCTCGGCACAAACAGCCTCGACTTCGGCAATTGAAGGCGACGACAACGGTGGTGCCCGTTCCACCAGGTCGTGCATGAACGCATCGATGCTATCTACCGCGCCCATGGCAAGCACCTGGACCTCGCCGAGCTGGTTCTGCACGTGCCCGGCGATGCCATGCTCGAGCGCGAGACGATAGACAAACGGTCGGAACCCGACTCCCTGAACATGACCTCGCAGGCGAATTCGCCGTGCAATCGCGTCGCCTGCATTACGCGCAGGTTCAGTCACTCCCACCATCCGTCCTGTCGCTTTCCCACTCGTTCTCACGCTTGCCGGACGACCACCAGATACGACAGGCGCCTTCATCAGACACCATGCAGGGACCTATCGGTTTGCGGGGCGTGCACGCCAGCCCGTATAACCGGCACTGGTTCGGATAGATCTTGCCAAGTACGACCTTGGCGCAATCGCACCCGGGTGGCATTTCGCCCACACGTTTACGAGAATCGTCGGCGTAAGACGTGAAACGTTGGCGTGCGTCATGGTCAGCATACGCATCGCGCAAGGCGTACCCCGACTTCGGAATAACGCCAATACCGCGCCAGTTGGCATCCACGACTTCCATGACCTGGTCGAGCTGCCGGCGTGCTTCCACGTTGCCGCCCGGCTGCACGACTTGTGGATAACAGTTATCGAGGAAGTGACGGCCATCGCGCAACTGTCGAATCACCGAGTACATCGCCGCCAATAACGAATCAGGATTGAAGCCCGCAACCGCAGCCGGGATGTCATGTTCCCTGACGACAAACTCCCATTCCTCGGGCCCCATGACCGTCGAGACATGTCCGGGCGCAATGAGCGCATCGAACCCCGGGGTTCCGGAATCGAGCAGCATGGCGACAGCCGGCCACGTCAGGCGACCCGATAACAGGACAAGCAGGTTCTCGGGTGCGCCCTCAGCCAGCATGGAAGCCACGGGAGCTGTCGTCGTCTCGAAGCCCGCCGCAAAAAACACGACGACTCGTGAGGGATCCGCGTTGGCAATGCGCACCGCCTCTGTTGGCGAGGCAACAGGGCGAATGTCGGCGCCCGCCGCTTTCGCCTGCTCGAGCGATCGGGGTTCGCGCTTAGGCACATTGACGGGTACCCGCAGCATGTCACCGAAGGCAACCAGCGTGACGTCTTCGTGCAGCGCAATCTGAATCGCCTCATAAACGTCTTCTTCAGGGCATATGCAGACGGGGCAGCCGGGACCCGGCACCAATTCGACGTTGTCGGGAATGACGGTCCGAAGACCGGCGACGGAAATAGAGCGCTCATGGCCGCCGCAAACATTCATGATCCGCACAGGCTTGTCGGTGGCGAGACCCTGCAGCGCTTCGAGCCAGTCTGCAGCGCGATCGGGCATCAGTCTGCCCCGACTACTGCATCTCGTGAACGCAGCGCCACCAGTTGCGCACGCAGCCAGTCCAGCCAGGCGTCCATCCCATCACCCTTGCGGGCGGACACAATCATGAACGGCGCGGTGTTGGCCAGGTTTCGCAGGCAGTCTTCGGCATAGGCCGGATCAAAATCGTCGAGTACCGGCAGCAAATCGGCCTTGGTAACGAGCACCAGGTCCGCAGCCCGAAACATCACCGGGTACTTCGCGGGTTTGTCGTGCCCTTCAGGCGTGGAAAGCAGTATGACGTTGAGGTGCTGTCCGAGATCGAAACTCGCCGGGCAAACGAGATTGCCGACATTTTCGATAAATACGATATCGACGTCGTCGATGTCGAGTTCATGCAATGCCGAATGCACCATGTGCGCGTCCAGATGGCAAGCACTGCCGGTACTGATTTGCACGGCCGGCACACCTTTCTGCCGAATGCGTTCCGCGTCATTTTCTGTTTCGAGATCGCCTTCGATAACAGCGAATTTGAATTCGTCACCAAAGGCATCGGCCGTCGCTTCGAGCAAAGCCGTCTTGCCCGCCCCGGGGGACGACATGAGGTTTACGGCCAGCGCGTTGTGTCTCGCGAAATGCTCGCGATTATGAGCCGCCTGGTGGTCATTTGCATCCAGCAGGCCCTTGAGGACCTCGACTGATTCGTTACCGCCGGAGGTTTTCGCAAGGTGACCGCCCGCGGCAACGAGATGCTCATTGCCGGGCGTAACATTACATCCACAGGTATCGCACATGATTGTCCCCCTCCTCGAGGCTCAGATCTCGGCCAGCACCTCGTCAAACAACGCCCACGAGTCGGCCGCTTCCTGCTCGGAGACCTTCTGGATAGCATAGCCAACGTGCACGAGTATATGGTCGCCAGGGTGAAGCTCTTCGTGCTGCAACATGAACAGGCTGACCTCGCGCTCGATGCCCTTGGCTTCACAGGTGCACTGATAGCCGTCTATCGCTGTTATTTTCATTGGCACGGCGAGGCACATACAGGTACTCCGTCATCAAATATCACGTAAAGCTAATATACTAAAGTGTCTTGGCTACCGTCAGCGTGGCATGCAACGTCAGCGTAAGTAAAAACGCCTATCGCGAAACGGGGCAAACCGGCTATGGCCCGTGGCAATTGTTACACAGTTTTCAGGCTCATCCCCACGCTGGTGATGATGCCGGGTACCGCCGGCATTACCGATTCGACCATGTATGTTAACGTCCCCCGTCTCTCTGCGCAGCGCGCGACACTGTTGAAAGCGAGGAATATCCATGACCAGACGCCCTTCCCTTATTGCCGTTGGTTTGCTGGCTCTCACGGCCGGTGCCGCGTCGGCGGACGTTACGCTCATTCATGCGGGCGAACTTCTTGCCGTTCCAGGTAAGGCGCCAGCCTCCAATATGACGATCATCGTTGAAGACGATCGCATCACGGGCGTTCAGGAAGGCTTTGTCGAGGCTGAGGGTGCCACGGTCATCGATCTTCGCGACAAGTTCGTGCTGCCCGGGCTGATGGACATGCACGTGCATCTGCAGGGGGAACTGGGACCGGACAACGACCGCGATGCGCTGAAAATGTCAGACCAGCTCATACAGATGCGCAGCCTCTATTACGCGATGAACACGTTGAAAGCCGGATTTACCACGGTCCGCGATGTGGGGTCGTCGCCGCAGGAGATGTACGCGATGCGGGATGCGATCAACAATGGCTGGGTCGATGGGCCACGCATCATCGCGGCCGGCGGGGTCGGAATTACGGGTGGCCACGCAGATATCAGTGGCGTCAGCCCCGACCTGATGCAAATTTTCACGTCACCCAATGTCTGCGACGGCCCCTACGATTGCCGTCGCGCGGCACGCAACGTCATCAAATACGGCGGTGACCTGGTCAAGATTACGTCGACGGGCGGCGTGATGACGGAACGCGCGACGGGCACTGGGCAACAAATGGAGATGGATGAGCTACAGGAGGTGGTGCGGGCCGCTGCGCGCATGGGGCGCAAGGTGGCTTCTCATGCCCATGAGGAAGACGGCATCATCGCCGCACTCGAGGCCGGCGTCGCCTCGATCGAACACGGAACCTACACGGGGCCACGTGCGATCAAGCTGTTCAAAGAGACCGGCGCCTACCTCGTGCCAACCCTGCTGGCCGGCAAAACCGTCGCGACCCTGGCCGTAGAAGCTGACTTCATGGCCCCGGCAGTGAAAGACAAGGCCATTCGTGTCGGCAATGACATGGCGGGGAATTTTGCCAAGGCGCACAAGGCCGGGGTCAATGTCGCCTTCGGAACCGACAGCGGTATCTCGCCTCACGGTACTAACGCACAGGAAGCCGTGCTCATGACCGAGGCAGGAATGTCCGAGATGGACGTGATCGTTGCGGCAACCATCAACGCGGCGGACCTTATCGACATGAGTGACGTTATTGGCACGATCGAGAGCGGCAAGTTTGCCGATATCATTGCCGTTGACGACTCACCCCTCGAGAACATCGAGCAGCTCCTCGATGTCGAATTCGTCATGAAGGGCGGCAAGGTCTACAAGCAATAGAATAAGTATTTACTTATCGTTTTGATAAAAAATATTTAATTTTAATTATTTTAGCAGCTGCTAACTTGCTCCCAAAGCTGTCCGGCGTTCCGGCCGGGTACGCCTTACGGGAGGTAAGTCGCAGCCATGTCCAAACAGCACCCAGTAGTTGCCGTGACCGGATCATCCGGCGCCGGGACCACGACCGTAAAAACGGCCTTCGAACACATTTTCCGGCGTCTCGATGTCACGGCAAGCATCATCGAGGGTGACAGCTTCCACCGTTACAACCGCGATGAAATGCGTGCAGCCGTCGCGGAAGCTGCCAGCAACGGCCAGAACATCAGTCATTTCGGGCCCGAGGCAAACCTGCTCTGTGACCTGGCGCAGCTGTTCAAGGAGTACGGCGAGACCGGCCAGGGCAAGCGGCGCTTCTACGTCCACAACGAAGACGAAGCCGCATGTCACAAGACGCCCTCGGGGACGTTCACAAAGTGGGAAGACCTGCCGGCCGACACTGACATGCTGCTCTATGAAGGGCTGCATGGCGCGATGGTCACCGATGAATGTAACGTTGCGCAATTCGCCGACCTGCTGATCGGTGTCGTGCCTATCGTAAACCTCGAATGGATTCAGAAAATTCGCAGGGATACGTGGCACCGTGGTTACGATGAAACCGACGTAACACAGACAATCCTGCGCCGCATGGACGACTACGTGAATCACATCACGCCGCAATTCTCTCGGACCGATATTAACTTTCAGCGGGTCCCGACCGTCGATACATCCAACCCGTTCATCGCACGAGACGTACCGACGCCCGACGAGAGCTTTATCGTTATTCGCTTCCGTGACCCGGCCAAGTTCGAGATTGATTTCCCCTTCCTGCTGGCGATGATCAGTGACTCGTTTATTTCGCGCCGCAACACGATTGTCGTACCCGGCGCCAAAATGCTGCTGGCGATGGAGCTGATTCTCATGCCGATACTCAAACGCATGATCGCCGCAAGCAGAACCAACACGCGGCTCGTCGCATGATTGCGGGTGGTTACAGTGCGGTCGTATTCGACCTCGACGGAACCCTGGCCGATACGGCTGCGGATGTTCAGCAGGCGCTCGCCCGCGCACTCGCAAGCGAGGGACTCCCGCCGATCGATGTCGCCGCGACACGACTCATGATTGGCGGCGGCCCGCGGATGCTGGTCGAACGCGCCCTTCACCGGCTCGGCATGCCGATCCGTGAGCCTCTGGCTGAACGACTGACCCATGCATTTCACGCCGAATACCTGATACAGAAAAACAAGCTCAGTTCGTTGTTTGACGGCGTCGAGAGTTCGCTACGGCAAATGCATGCCGCCGGCACTCGCCTGGGACTGTGCAGCAACAAGCCCGACGATCTGTGCCGTTTGCTCGTCAGGGATTTCGGCCTGGACTCGCTCTTCGACGAGGTGCTGGGCTCAGGCCCTGGATTGCCTAGAAAACCCGATCCGGCGCCTCTTCTGCGGATTATCGAACTCCTCGGAGCAACGCCGGACGACACACTCTACGTTGGTGACAGCGAAACCGACGTTGTGACCGCCCGCAACGCCGGCGTGCAGGTAATGCTCGTCGACTACGGCTACACCTTGCGGGCAGCGAGCCAGCTCGGGGCCGATGCGGTCATCTCGTCACTGGCTGAACTTGTGCGTCCGGGCTACCTGGCCCGATCCGCCTAGGTGTAACCTCTCAGCAGGTTGTACACAGCAGGTGAGAACCTGCCGACAGTCCGCACACGGGGCGCAGCGGACAACACACCCTCACACGCCTGCGGCTATAGATTCGGGTATGTTGTCCGCTGCACCCTTTCGAGAGCATCATGAGTTCGTGCGCCGGCTTTATGCGGGGTTCACGACGGGGAGGGACAGGTAGCCGAATCCATAGCCGAGCTGGCAGTTCGATTAAAACACGTGGCGAGGATGGAACTCGCGAGGCGTGTTCGGCTATCTGTCCGTCCCCGTCTCAATGTGTCACAGAGTCGTCAGGGGAATACCCCACATCAATAACCTGGTGGGGTTCCACACCTAGGTATCCAGCAGGCCTACGGCCTCGTTTATAAGCAGCGACCTGAATTCCTCGGCCGCGAGGGACAGCCGCTTGCCCTTGTGCAGCACCACGTACCAGTGACGCCGGATCGGCAGGCCCTTGACCTTCAACTCGACGAGCCTGCCAATTTGCAGCTCCACCTGGGCTGCGTCCCGCGGCAACAGCCCGAGGCCGAGATTCGCCTGTACGCCCTGCTTGATGCTCGACAGGCTGCCCATTCCCATACCGGTCGTCAGTTTCAATTTCTGCTGGCGGAAGAACCGCTCCATGGCACCTCGTGTCCCGGACCCCGGCTCGCGCGTGAGGAATACTTCGTTTTCGAGTTCCTTGAGCTGGATGCGCTTGCGCTTTGCCAGGCGGTGCTCAGGCGCGGCGACGATCACCAGCGGATTCTCCATGAATGGAATGGCCACGACCTGCGAGTCCTTTGGCGGCTGCCCCATGATCGCCATATCCACCTCGTTGTCGAGAACGAGCGCGAGCACGGCCTTCTGGTTGGTCACATCCATGCTGACGCTGACGTCGGGGAAACGCTGCTGAAAGGTACCCAGGAGCTTCGGAGCGAAATAGTTCGCGGACGAAATCGCCGCGATCCTGAGACGACCACCGGAAAATCCTTTCAGCCGGTCAAGCACATCGTCCATTTCATTAACCTGGTTCAGGATCGACCGCGCGTAGCGATAAACTTCTTCTCCCGCTTCAGTCAGGTGTACCTGCTTGCCGAATTGTTCGGTCAGAGCAAGGCCCGCCTGCTGCTCAAGCTGGCGAATCTGCATGGAAACGGCCGGCTGCGTCAGGTGCAGTTCCTGCGCGGCCTTCGTATAACTCAGGTTTTTCGCAACGGCGGAAAAACACTGCAGTTGGCGCAAGGTCAGATGCATAAGCGTACCTTATCTTTTTAATAAAAATAATTGAATTTCCTTATGATAATTCATCAGGTAACTTGCCATCAAGCTAACTCACGGGGATATCCAGATGGCACTCGACCAATCCAATCGCTACGTTGACCTGAACCTCGACGAAGACGAACTGATCGCCGACGGCAATCACGTGCTTGTCGCGTATCACATGAAACCTAAGCCCGGTTTCGGCAACTTCATTGAGACCGCGGCGCACTTCGCCGCCGAATCCTCCACCGGAACCAACGTTGAAGTGGCTACCACCGATGCCTTCACACGTGGCGTCGACGCCCTTGTCTACGAAGTCGAAGAGGACAAGGAGCTCATGAAGCTCGCCTACCCTGTCGAACTCTTCGACCGCAATATCACTGACGGCCGCGCCATGATCGCCTCGTTCCTGACGCTCGCGATCGGCAACAACCAGGGTATGGGCGACGTCGAGTACGCAAAGATGCACGACTTCTGGTTCCCACCCGAGTTCCTGCGCCTGTTCGATGGACCCGCCACGACAATCTCGCACATGTGGCGAGTACTCGGTCGACCGCACGTGGACGGGGGATTCGTCGTCGGCACGATCGTCAAACCGAAACTGGGCCTGCGCCCGCAACCCTTCGCTGATGCCTGCCTCGAGTTCTGGCGGGGCGGCGACTTCATCAAGAATGACGAACCGCAGGGTAACCAGGTGTTTGCACCGATGAAGGAAACGATCCCGCGCGTCGTCGAGGCAATGAAACGCGCTCAGGACGAGACCGGTGAAGCCAAGCTTTTCTCGGCCAATATCACCGCGGACGATCCATTCGAGATGATCGCTCGCGGCGAGTACATCCTCGAGACCTTCGCCGAACTCGCCGACCACGTCGCGTTTCTCGTCGACGGTTACGTCGCCGGTCCAACCGCAATAACGACGGCGCGTCGATACTTCCCAAGCCAGTACCTGCACTACCATCGCGCCGGCCATGGTGCCGTGACCTCGCCGCAGACGCAGCGCGGTTATACCGCGTTCGTACACTGCAAGATGGCCCGCATTCAGGGCTCGTCCGGCATCCACACGGGCACCATGAGCTTCGGCAAGATGGAAGGCGAGCAGGCCGACCGTGCCATTGCCTACATGCTCGAGCGCGACAGTGCTGACGGCCCGTACTTCCACCAGGAGTGGGCCGGCATGAACCCAACCACGCCGATCATCTCTGGCGGCATGAATGCACTCAGGATTCCGGGTTTCTTCGAAAACCTCGGACATTCGAACGTCGTTATGACCGCAGGCGGCGGCTCATACGGCCATATCGACGGGGCAGCGGCCGGTGCGCGCTCGATGCGGCAGGCCGAGCAGTGCTGGCGCGAAGGCAGGGACCCGCTCGAGTTTGCCCACGAACACTTTGAGTTTGCACGGGCATTCGAGAGCTTCCCGGGCGATGCGGACCGGCTGTATCCGGGCTGGCGACAGAAGCTCGCCAAGAGCGCCTAGGCAAAATTGAGGGCGACCCGGGGAGAAACGCGATATAAGATTGGCCGGACATGGCAAAGATGTCCCCAAGCACGCTACGTATCGGCTATCGCTATCGCCCTGCCCGGCTCGCCCCTGATTACGATGCGATTGTAATCGGCTCAGGGATGGGTGGACTGACCACAGCCGCCCTCTTGAGTGACCTTGGCTGGAAGGTCTGTGTTCTCGAACAACACTACACCGCCGGCGGATTCACACACTCCTACGAACGCGCTGGCTACGAGTGGGATGTCGGCGTGCACTATATCGGCGAAGTGGGCGCAAAGACACGAACGCGCAAAATGTTCGACTTCCTCTCCGGCGGGCAGCTGAAGTGGGCTCCGATGGACAACGAGTACGATCGTTTCTACGTCGGCGACAAGGTGTTTACCGCAGTTGCGGGCAAAAAAGAATTTCGCGACAACCTTATTCGGCAATTCCCTGAAGAAGTCCGCGCAATTGACCGATACCTGGCACTGCTCGACCGCTCGGGCGACGCGCTTTCCGCGTTTGGCATGAGCCGCGGCATGAGTCGGTGGTTGCGTATTGCGATGAAGCCCTGGTTCGCATGGCAACTGCGCGGCCCCTTCCGCAAGGGGACGTGGGACGTCCTGAGCGAACTCACTGACGACAAGGACCTCATTGCTACGCTGTGCGGCCAATGGGGCGACATGGGCCTGCCGCCGAAGCGCTCCCCTTTCATCGCGCACGCGATGATTGCGCGGCATTATCTCTACGGTGGCTACTACCCGGTTGGCGGGTCGTGGCGCATTGCCGACACAATAATTCCAAAAATCCAGGCGGCCGGCGGCGAGGTTTTCACCTATGCAAGGGTCGAGCAGATCCTCGTGGAAGACGGTCGCGTATCGGGCGTCGAGATGAAAGACGGCCATCGCATCAAATGTGATTGCGTTATCTCATCGGCCGGAGTCGACAATACGTTCAATCATTTGCTGCCAGAGGACGTGGCTATAGACAGCGGCTATCGCCGGTGGCTGAAAAACGTGAAGCCCAGTATTGCGCATCTCGGCGTTTACATTGGTCTCAAGGGAACTGCTGAGGAGCTCGGACTACCGAAAACCAATTTCTGGATCTACCCGGGCAACGACTATGACAAATCTCTCGATGATTTCGTCGAAAATCCGGATGCGCCGTTCCCCGTTGTTTACATATCCTTCCCATCCGCAAAAGACCCCGATTATGTAAACCGTCATCCGGGAACGGCGACTATCGAGATAGTGGCACCAGCACCCTACGAAAGATTCGAAAAATGGCGCGACGAAACGTGGGGAAAGCGCGGTGACGACTATGAGGCATTCAAAGAATCGCTCGGTTTTCGTCTTATGGAATATCTCTACGGCAAACTGCCACACCTGCGTGGTAGGGTGGATTACTACGAAGTATCGACACCATTGTCGACCAACTGGTTTGGCGGCTACCAGAGGGGGGAATTGTACGGATTAGAACACACCAGCCAGCGACTGCAACAGGACTGGCTTCGCCCGAAAACAACAATTCCGGGACTCTGGCTCACCGGTCAGGACGTACTGACCTGCGGAGTAACCGGAGCAATGATGGCGGGGCTTATATCGACCATGAGCATGGTCGGGGCAAGGAAGATGGGACCGCTCCTGAAGCGGATCTACGCATGAGCATGAAGGATTCAAGATGGAGAAATCGAACGGATCTATAATCGCCCTGGCGGGCGGCGCGATGATCGCTACCTGCCTGTTCGGGGCACCAGCAAACGCAGAAAGTGATATAGCGGCTAAACGGTCCGCCGTCATTGAATACTGGACAGCGGCGCGACGCGCTGCGGCTCAACCGCGCGACATGGTCATCGATCACCGCGGTCTTGGCTACCTGAGGAGAGCCGATGGCTCACTTCAGCCGCATGGACACACACTGCAAGCCGAAGTCCAGGGCCAGCCGGTTCCACGAGCCAAGCCAGGCAGCGGTGGCGGTGATACCGAAGCACCGAATATCTCCAACCTGAACCCGGACGGGGCGACGATTGGCGTCGCATATGAGTTCTCCGCCGTCATCACAGACAATACAGGCTTGCGCTCCGTCAAATTCATAATCAGTAAGAACGGTGGTCTGCCGCAGTCGTTCACGCCGACCAGCAACGGCGATGCGTGGACGATCTCGCTGTCCGGTTTTACAGATGGCAGCTGGTCGTGGGAGGTCGAGGCAAAAGACAGCGCCAAGGGTGGTGGCAATCTCGCAACCGCGAGTGCGTCGTTCACCGTCGACACAGCCGGTGGCGGTGGTAGCAGCGGCGGCGGTGGCGGCACCGGCGATACCCTGATTAACGAAATGTGGACCGGCGGTGGTGACGTCCAGCGTGCAACGGGCCGGTTATTCTACGAAATGCCCAGCAATCCGAGACGCAAGCGCTGGGCGGGCTATGTTTGCTCAGGAACCGTTGTTACTGACGGCGCCACCGGCCGCTCGGTCATCCTGACGGCTTCGCATTGTGTCTATGACGATGCGAACAACGCGTTCGCCAGAAACGTGCTGTTCATTCCCGACCAACACCATACGAGCGGAACTCGCACGGACAGTAATTGCGACAACGATCCGATCGGTTGCTGGGTCGCAGACTTCGGCGTTGTTGATGTGAACTGGACCACCTCAGAATTCCCGAGCAATAAGGCCTGGGACTATGGGTTCTATGTCGTCTCGGACTCGGGTGCACACCGGGCCGGATTGACGTCGGCACCGAGTGCCCTCGATGCCGCGGTCAACGAAATGACCGTCGACTTTACCTCGCCTGACGTGAATGACGGCGCGGCCGGCGCTGGAACGCCGGACTTCACGCATGGCATGGGATATTCCTACTCGGACGATCCTTATTTCATGTATTGCGCCGAGGATATGACCACCGAAGGCAGCGACAACTGGTGGCTTCCTAGCTGTGAATTGTCGGGCGGTTCATCGGGCGGCCCGTGGTTCCAGCCACTTAACGAGAGCAATGGCAACGGACCCGTTATTTCGGTCAACTCCTGGGGATACACGACAAGCGCGGGCATGGCCGGACCAATACTGAGCGGCACCTCGGCCCAGTGCGTGTTTGATGCTGCGATTATCCGCGACTTCCCTTCGAATCCGGTCGACGGAGATGCGGGGTACGCCGTAAACTGCCAATAAACGCTTGTGGCCGGAATGAAAAAAGCCCCGCATCTGCGGGGCTTTTTTCATGACTTCTGATTCGCGTGAGTAACGAGCACGTCACAGGGAATGTAGTCCAGAACTCGCGCAGCGGTGCTGCCAACCAGGCGCTGCTTCAACTTCGACCTGGCCAACGCACCCATGATCACCAGGCTTGCATTGCCGTATCGGGCAAAGCTCGGTAGCACGTCATGCGCCCGTCCCGGAACCATGTGCAGTCCGCTCGCGGGTACATTGCAGACCTCACCGAGTATCTTCAGGGCTCGTGCATGTTCACTGCGAATCTGTTTGTCCAGCTTCTCGATCGGGAGTTTCTCCGGCTTGAACGCCCACATGACACGGGACCCGATTTCATCAAGACGCTGGTAGGTGTGCAGTACCTGCAGGTCGCCGGAACACTTGCTCGCAATGTCCTTCCCCATCTCGATGATGCGCTTGTCGAGATGCGCGGGCTTGTCATGTGCGTGCAGAGGATCGACCGCGGCGACAATAAGGGGCGGCTCGCGCCACTGAATCGGTTTAACGAACCAGATCGGGTACTCGAGGTCACGTATCAGGTCCCAGTCTGCATCGGCCATCGATGCGCGTTCGGACGGAGTGTGGTAATGCGTACCTTTGAGGACGAACAGCGGCTGCCGCTCATCAGCCTCGCGGCGAATCAAATCCGCCACGTGCCGGTCCGACGATCGACTGATCTCTACCGACACACCGGCAGATTCGGCCTGGTCCATGAGTCGGCCAAGAGCTTCCCCCTGGTACTCCTTGATGCTGTCCGCAATGGGCCGGAAATCCTCCAGCAAATACACATAAGTATTGCCAAGAAAGTCGGTCGCCGGATCACTCACCAGCAAGTGCAAATCGACGTCGTACAGCTTGGCGAGCCAGGTCGCTCTGCTTACAACTTCATCAGGGTAGTTGTCGAATTCAACGACACAGAGAATGTTGCGGCTCACGGGGCACCTCCTCGCAACTGTGCACCACTACCGTACTCCCCGTCAGTCCGTGCGGCACTTCGTACATCTACGAATTGAACAGCCCCGCATACAGGAGCCGAAGCGCAGTAAGCGTTACCAACAGGCGAAATACGGCACGAAACAGTTTTTCCGAGATCCTGTCGATGACCAGCTTCCCAATCAGGGTCCCGGCGAATGCAGCAACGATCGACAAGCCGATAGCCACGAGAAAAGGCGTGTAGTCAAAGCCGTTGGCCGCATAACCCACGATTTTGAAAACAGCCATACCGGTCAGGCTTGCTGCCATTGTGGCCACGATTTGCCGCCTCTTGAGGTCGGAATGCAGAATGACCGCGTGTAGAACAGCGCCGTAAGCAAACAGTGTTGAAATAAAGGAGTGCAAAAATCCGACCAGCGCCCACGGATGCCTGAGCTTCGGTCGCCAGCTGATACCCGGCAACCAGATCGCGACAAGCATGACGATGGCAATCGCCAGGGCAATAGTCTCGTCCGTCAGGCGAACATAGATTGGCGCGGCAATGACGACGGCAATCACGCTGCCGACGAGGAACGAGATCGTGATCGGCCAGTCAATATGGTCCCGAAACACGACCGCGCGTGACACAGTCGACCCTATGAGTAATGTCGAGTGAATCGGGACGACAGCCGAGACAGGCAACACCGTGGTCGTCACCGCCAGAACGATCATTGCGCCGCCGTTTGCGAACGCCGCATTGCTAAAAGCCGCAATGAAACTGCCCAACACGATTACGTATACTGCGTGGTTTGCAAGTCCCTCAGGCAAGTCCATGATGCTCCTTCGCGCAACCCGACCGCGTGCCAGCGCACTTTGCAGCATAGTAGCGCTGTCGGTGATGTTTATCCTCGAAAGTGCTGTCGCTCAGGACGGGCTGCGACCCACTCTGCAGGCGGTTCGCCTGGATCAGGCGCCGCAAATCGACGGACTGGTTACGGGTGGTGAGGCATGGTCGGGAGCCAGTCCTGCGACCGGGTTCCGGCAAGTGCAGCCCGACGATGGCCAGCCGGCCACGCAACGCACAGAAGTCTATGTAGGCTACACGGAGGATGCACTCTACGTTGCTGTCGTGGCCCATGACGATGATCCGACCGGTATCATCGTTTCAGACAGCCGCCGCGACTCGAGCCTGGACGACACGGACGCTTTCCTGTTCATCATCGACGGCATGCTCGATCGCCAGAATGGCTACGTCTTCGGCACCAACGCCGCAGGCGTCGAGTACGATGGCCAGGTCACCAAGGAAGGAGCCAGTGGCGATTTCGGTTCGGGCGGCGGCGGCTTTAATCCGAACTGGGATGGTTCATGGACGGTGCGCTCTGCCATCACCGCCGACGGCTGGAGCGCCGAATTCGAGATTCCGTTTCGAACACTCCGCTACGGAAAAGATGACATTCAGGACTGGGGCATCAATTTCCAGCGCAATATTCGGCGTAACAACGAGATCGTGTATTGGGCGCCACTCGAGCGCAACCGCAACCTGTATCGCGTCTCACGGGCCGGAACGCTGCAGGGTATCGAACCACCATCGCAGCGGAACCTGCAGTTCACGCCGTACGCGCTCGCGCAGTGGCAACGTGGCGGCGACCTGGATGGCACGGAATCGAACAGCGAGTTCGGTTTTGATCTCAAGTACGGAATCACGCCGAGCCTGACCCTGGACCTGACGTACAACACGGACTTCGCCCAGGTCGAGGCCGACGAACAAAAACTCAATCTCGATCGCTTCAACCTGTTCTTTCCCGAGAAGCGGCCGTTCTTCCTCGAAAACGCCGGACAATTTGCCGTTGGCAATGGCGAGGAAGTCGAGATGTTCTTCAGCCGCCGAATCGGCATCGCCTCCGATGGCAATCCGATCCCGGTACAAGGCGGCGCCCGCCTGTCCGGCAGGATTGGTGAGCGCACAAACGTGGGCCTGCTCTATATGGGTACCGAGGCCGTGGACGGCGTTGCTCCCGCTAACGATTTTGCCGTTGTGCGTGTCAACCAGGAGCTGGCAAATCGCTCGAGTATCGGTGCAATGTTTGTCAGCCGCCACGGCGACGGATCGTTTGAGCTCCCTGCGGACCAGGATTACAACAGGACCTACGCTATTGATGGACGCTGGGGTATTGGCGAGCACACACTCATAGAAGCCTGGATCGCGAAAACCGAAACACCGGGTCTGAATGACCGGGATGACGCATTTTCCCTGAAGTACGACTACAGCTCGGCCGAATGGTCATACAACGCCGAGTATGTGGAGGTGGGCAAGGACTTCAATCCGGAGGTCGGCTTTCTGTCACGCACCGAGTATCGTAAGGGCTCCGCATTCGTGCTGCGCCGGATCCGGCCGGAGAATCTCCGGGGCCTGTTCGAGATTCGACCTCACGCATCTTACAGGGGGTTCTGGAAATTCGATGGCTTCCAGGAGTCCGGCTACCTGCACCTGGACGTGCACTGGGAGTTCGAGACAAGCGCCGAGATTCACACGGGCTACAACTTCACACGTGCCGGCGTCATATCCCCGTTCGAAATCGTTCCTGGCGTCGAGGTACCGGAAGGCACCTACGACCACGGTGAAGTGGTGCTCAATTATGTCTCTGATACGTCAAAACCACTCCGCTTTGAGTTACGCACGGTAGTCGGCGGGCAATTCGGGGGTGACCGTGTGTCGCTCACACCGACGCTGCAATACAGGATCGGCGAAACATTCCGATCGGAACTCTCGTTCAACTACAACGACTACGATCTGCCTTACGAGGGTGGTCAGTTCACTGCCAGCCTGGCGCGCCTGAGGCTTTCTTACTCGTTCACGCCAAAGATCCAGTTGCAGGCCCTCGTCCAGTACAACGATACGAGTGAAAAAATGGGTACGAACATCCGCTTCTCCTGGGTGCGCACCGCCAACTCCGGGCTATACCTCGTTTACAACGAAGTCGACGAACGGGCGGTCGGAGGGCTTCCCAACGGGCGAGAGATCATTCTCAAGTACAGCTTTATCTTCGACGTCTTCAGCTAGGCAGGACGTGCAGAACCACACCAAAAAAGTGGCAAATACCGCCACCGAGAACAAATACGTGCCAGACGGCATGGTTAAAGGGGATGCGTTTCAGCGCATAAAATATCGCGCCAACTGAATAGCTGAGGCCGCCGGCAATAAGCCAAGCCATGCCATTTGGCCCGATCGCATCTGCCATCTGCGGCGCAGCAACAACGACCAGCCATCCCATCGCCAGGTAACTTGCGAGGGCCACTTTCGGGAAACGGTTTCTGAGCCAGAGTTTCTTTACAATGCCTGCTGTCGCAAGCGCCCAGATGGTGCCGAACAGCCACCATCCGGTGTCGGTCCGCATTGCGACCAGCAGGAACGGTGTATAAGTGCCGGCGATCAGTAGATAAATCGCGCAGTGATCCATCAGCTTGAAAATGTCGCGGTGGCGCGATGCGTACAATGAGTGATACACGGTCGATGCGAGGAACAACAAGATCAACGTGCTGCCGTAAATCGCACTCGCCGCGATGCGCCAAGGATCCTCTGCCGCGACAGAGAGATACAGCATCCAGGACAGACCAGCAATGCTAAGCACTACGCCGACGCCATGCGTCAGGGCGTGAACGATTTCCTCGCCGACGCTGTACTCAGGTGACTTTTGGTTTGACTGCATGCCCTCATGATACGGTACCGCGGCATTCAAAGAGTTTGATTTCGCGCCATTATTCGAGCGGGTTAGAATAGAAACCACAACAAGGCCTGAAAAAACTTTTATGTCGCGTATCCGGTTATTCCTCATTATTTTCGCCGCGCTCG
Source organism: Woeseiaceae bacterium (assembly GCA_041574375.1). Classification (GTDB taxonomy): domain Bacteria; phylum Pseudomonadota; class Gammaproteobacteria; order Steroidobacterales; family Woeseiaceae; genus UBA1847. The sequence goes on along the minus strand of JBFFOS010000049.1, from coordinate 1,324 downwards.
GCGTTGCCGCCTGTGCCACCTCGCCGCAACCGGCGGACGTCGTCACACTGTCGATCGTCGGAACCAACGACGTTCATGGCGAACTACTTCCGACCGGCGACAAGGGCGGACTCGTTACAATATCTGCTTATATCAGCGCTTTGCGCCTTGCACGGGCTGCGGACAGCGGTGCCGTACTCCACATCGATGCCGGCGACATGTGGCAAGGCACGCTCGAATCCAATCTGACCGAGGGCGCCTTCGTTGTCGACGCTTACAATGCGATCGGCGTTACGGCAGCGGCCATCGGCAACCACGAGTTCGACTTCGGCCCTGCAGGTGTGAATCCAATTCCCATCGGCGATGGCGATGATCCGCGAGGTGCGCTGAAGCTTCGGGCAACGGAGGCAGAGTTCCCACTACTGGCGGCAAATTTGATCGACCTGGGCACGGGTAAGCCCGTCCAGTGGGACAATGTTCAACCCGCGGTCATGGTCGAAGCCGCGGGAGTAAAGGTCGGTATTATTGGTGTTTTAACGTCACACGCGTTACAGACCACGATTTCCGCGAACACGCCGGGCCTCGAAATCGCCCCACTGGCGACGGCGATCACGGCAGAAGCGCGAAAACTGCGGCGCTCCGGGGCCGATCTCATCGTCGTAGCCGCACATGCCGGCGGCCGCTGCACGGAATTTGATGATCCGGATGACACGTCGTCCTGTGTACCCGATGCCGAAATAATGCGAGTGGCTCGCGATATTCCCGCCGGGCTCGTCAATCACATCATGGCCGGGCACCATCACAACGGAATGGCGCATATTGTCAACGGTATTTCGATTACGTCGGGCTACTCAAACACGATTGCATTCAGCCGTGTCGACTTTACTGTTGACCGGGCACAAAACCGGGTCGTCGCACGCCGCGTATTTCCACCGCAGCTCGCTGCAGCTGGTTTACGCAATGAGTATGAGGGCCACGCGCTAGTTCCCATGCCGGAGGTCGAGGCAATCGCGAAACGGGCGGCCGCCGAGGCTGAAGCGCAGAAGCTGGAAAGTCTTGGCGTAACGCTGGCAGGCGCATTTGAACTCGAGCGCAGTGTCGAATCGCCTTTGTCCAACCTGATGACGAAAGCATTGCTCGACTCTTTCGAGGCAGATATTTCGATTCACAACGTCTTCGGTGGTATTCGGAACGTATTACCGGCCGGAGAGCTTACCTACGGAGCGGTATATGAGATGTTTCCGTTCGACAATGTAGTTACGATCCTCGACATCTCCGGCCGAGATCTCCGTCGCGTGATCGCGACGCAGGTGCATCGCAAGCCTCGCCTGCCCGGTATTTCGGG
>JBFFOS010000048.1:0-18942 GCA_041574375.1 Woeseiaceae bacterium | reverse complement strand
GTTACCGACCGGCGGAACGGCCAACGACAGGACTACTAAAGCAGGACGGTCTCGCGCCGCGGAGCGGCGGGCCGATGCATGACTGCGGCCCGGAGCGGCCTACGTTTGGTTGACCGCCGAGTCCTGGTCGTCATCATCGTCAAGCTGATCGTCGATCGTATCCTCGAGCTGGTCGTCGATCAGCTCTTGATCCTGCCGCAAATCGTGGTACACAAGCTCATGTACGCCGAGTGACACAACGTCCCCATTACGCAAGCGGTACTTCTTGACCTGCCTTTCGCCGAGGAAAACACCGTTGGTACTGTTGAGATCCTCGATCATGCAGCCCTCTTCGTCGGTGATGAGCTGCGCGTGGTGACGGCTGACGAATTTGCTTTTTATGAAGACCTCGTTGTCCGGCGAGCGGCCGACAATGACCCGGCCGGGCGGAAACGTGAGTTCATCGACCACTTCGCCGTCAGCCCGTATTTCAATTCTCGTGACGTGGCCGTTGTCAGATGCAACGCGTTGAATACTTTGCAACTTGTCGTAGATGCCGGTGTTGCTTTCGTGCTCTTCCCAGTTCAGTTCGTCAATTGCTGCCATGACCTCATCGAGGCCAACGGCGTCTTTTTCGTCGGCAAAGGCGCACAGTAATGCGGTATCGCACAGCGTGTTGATCAGGCGCGGCACACCGCCTGTATAGCGGTGGAGCGTCTCGCGTGTGTCCTCGCCAAACAGGTTTTCCTTCTCGCAACCGGCAACTGCCAGCCGATGATCGATGTATTCAGCCATTTCGCGACGGTCGAGCGGCCCGAGGTGGAACCGCAGACGAACACGCTGCATAAGTTGCTTGAGACCCGGCGAGTCCAGCGTGTCACGCAGCTCGGGTTGTCCCGCGAGAATGATGCGCAGCACTTTTTCCTTGTGCGTCTCGATTCCCGAGATAAGGCGAATCTCCTCCAGGACCTTGCGTGTGAGGTTCTGCGCCTCGTCGACGATGACTACGACTTTTTTGCCGTTCGAGTATTGCTCGATCAGGAACATGTTGAGCATGTCCAGCAGTTCGACCTTACGCTTGTTAAACGGTTTGAAACCAAACTCGGTCAGGACAGATTGCAGAAACTCGGTCGGCGTCAGTTGCGTCTGGGACACAACGGCGTAGACGACGTCCTCGTCGAGTTCTGACAGGAATGACTGCAACAGGGTCGTTTTGCCGGACCCGATTTCCCCCGTGATGACGACAAAACCGTCGGCGAGCCAGATGGTGGACTCCATGTAGGCCTTGGCCCGGGCATGTTGCTTGCTCCAATACAGAAAATCCGGGTCCGGCGTCAGCCGGAACGGCTGTTCCTGCAGATTGAAGTGGCTCAAATAAGACATGTCCGATCGAGTTTACCTGTTTTTGTATCCTTCGGGCTACGTCGCCGTCTCAGCCGCGTGCGGGCACTTGCTCACACTTTGGCTGATTATGTCGATAAGTTTGTCGCGGCCTGCGGCCGTTTCAGCGGTCACCGTAATGTGTCCCAGCTTTCGGTCCGGGCGCGGGTCTTTACCGTAGTCGTGGAGGTAGCCGTCGCGTCGGGAACGGGCAGTCTCCGGAATGGTGCCGATCAGGTTGATCATGCCGGCGTGACCGATACTCGTTGTAGGGCCCAATGGTTGATTGGTCACCGCACGCAGGTGGTTCTCGAACTGGCTGGTTTCCGAGCCTTCTATCGTCCAGTGCCCGGAGTTGTGCACGCGAGGCGCGAACTCATTGGCCAGCAGTTCGTCGCCGCATACGAACAGCTCCAGCGCCAGCACACCCACGTAGTTGAGGTGGTCCAGCAATCGGCGCACATACGCTTCGGCTCGCTCGGCAAGTGCCGGAGCATCAACCGGGGAGCGCGACGTTCGCAGGATGCCGCCCTCATGGATGTTGTGGCTGAGCGGGTAGATTGCGACCTCGCCGTCGACGTTGCGAACGCCGATAGAGGACACTTCGTAGTCGAAATCGACCCATTGTTCGGCGATTAACGCGTTGCCGCCCAGTTTTTTCCAGGCCGCAACGATATCGCCGCGTTCGCGAATGACAAACTGGCCCTTGCCGTCATAGCCGAGGCGGCGCGTCTTGATAACGACCGGAAGGCCGAGGACATCGACGGCGATATCCATATCCTCGCGCGTGTCAATGGCGCGGTAGCCGGGCAGCGGAATATCCAGGGTGTCGAACAGCCGCTTCTCATCGAGGCGGTCCTGCGAGTGGCGTAGTGCTTCCGCCGGCGGGTAGATCGGCACCTTGCCCTCTATCTTGTGCAGCGCTTCGACCGGGACGTTTTCGAATTCATAGGTGATGACATCGCAGCGTGCTGCCAGTTCGGCCAGTGCGTCGCCATCATCGAACGGCTTCCGGATTACATCGCCACACTCGGCGGCAGGCGGTGATGCAGACGGGTCGACGAAGAGACAGTCGATCTCGAGGCCGCGGGCCGCGAAGCCGAGCATCTGGCCAAGCTGGCCGGCGCCAATGATACCAATACGCATGGTTTACTTGCGGGGGTCGCTGTCGCCCAGCACCTTGTCGGTCTGGTTCTGACGGAAGGAATCGAGTGCCCGGGCAATCGAGGCGTCTTCGTTGGCGACAACCGCTGCGGCCAGCAACGCTGCGTTGACTGCACCAGCACGGCCAATTGCCATGCACCCAACAGGAACGCCGGCCGGCATCTGTGCAATCGAGAGCAGAGAGTCCATGCCGTTCAGCGCCTTGGATTGTACCGGCACGCCCAGCACCGGCACACGGGTCTTCGATGCTGCCATGCCTGGCAGGTGAGCGGCACCACCGGCGCCCGCGATGATGACTTTGAGTCCACGCTCGACAGCCGAGCCTGCGTATTCGAAAAGAAGATCAGGCGTTCGATGCGCGGAGACGACTTTTACTTCATAGGAAACGCCGAGTTCATCGAGCGTCTCGGTGGCATGACGCATCGTCTCCCAGTCGGAGCGCGAGCCCATGATAATGCCGACATCAGTTTTCATTGCGAAATTCTACCGGTTATGGATTCAGGCCAAAAGGCCTCTTACGAATTGCGACGCAGGCGCTCCAGCGCCTCACGTATCGGTTCCGGGTCGATGCGCCCCATCAGCTTGCCGATGTACTGCTTCTGCCGGCGCAGCGCGCCGTGTGCCTTGATACGTCGTGCTTCCAGCACGGCGTCGCGAAGTTCTTCGTCCAATGGCATCGCCTGCAGGTCAGACTCGCGGAGCGTTATCAGTTCCTCGCCAAGTTTTTGCAGCGCAAGGTAGGCGCGTTTTCTTGCGCTTTTGCTGGGCTTTGTTTCATCCACCGGCTAAAGTACCTCCCGCAGTCGGGCCGCGATCCGGGGGCAGGAGTCTACCATGCGCTTCGCCGACTGACCGACACTCAATCAGGGATTCTTGATAATCATGGGAACAATCGCAAAACGCGAATCGCTCGGTCGCACCGAACTCGAAGAACTCGTCACGCTGGCGCTGGATGAAGCCCGGCGTCTGGGAGTCGACCAGGCAGAGGTCGTTGCCAGCCAGGATATGGGCCTGACGGCAACTGCGCGCCTGGGCGAGGTCGAAAGTCTTGAGTACACGAATGACCGTGGTGTCGGGATTACCGTGTTCAAGGAATCACGCAAAGGCAATTCCAGCACATCGGTAATTTCGCCGGAAGCAATTCGCGAAGCGGTTGCGAAAGCGTGCACGTTTGCGAATTTCACCGCCGAGGACAAGTATGCAGGGCTGGCGGATGCAGAACTCATGTGCCAGGACGTCCGGGACCTTGATCTTGATCACCCCTGGACGATCGACGCCGATACGGCCATAGCAATGGCCATCGAGTCGGAATCAGCCGGGCTTAAGCATGACAAGCGCGTCAGCAATTCGGAAGGCGCAACAGTTTCGACGAACCGTGGCACGCGCGCGTACGGCAACACCCACGGATTTGTCGGCAGCTATACGAAGACCAGCCACAGCATTTCCTGCGTGCTTCTAGCGGAGTCCGACGGGGTGATGCAGCGTGACTATCACTACACGACGGCACGCTGTGCTGAGGATCTTGAAACAGCAGCCGCAGTCGGGCGCACGGCAGCCGACAAGGTGGTCGGTCGACTCGGTGCGCGAAAACTCAAGACAGTTCGAGCGCCAGTGCTGTTTATCCCCGAAATCGCTCGCGGATTTATCGGCCATGCAATTGGAGCAATCGCAGGCGGCGCACAGTATCGTCGTTCGTCATTCCTGCTCGATGCTGTTGGCGAAAAACTGTTTCCGGATTTCGTGAATATCCTGGAACGCCCGCACCTGCCGCGAGGTCTTGCGAGCGCGCCTTACGACAGCGAGGGGGTCGGTACCTATGATCGTGACATTGTCACTGACGGCGTATTGCGAGAATACGTGCTGAGCAGTTATTCCGCTCGCCGGCTCGGCTTGACCACAACAGCGAACGCCGGAGGAGCACAGAATCTCATCGTCCCCGGCAGCCGCCAGGACAAAGCATCACTGATCAGCGAAATGGGTACAGGGCTGGTTGTTCAGGAACTGATCGGGCAGGGCGTGAATGGCGTAACCGGCGATTATTCGCGCGGCGCCGTCGGTCACTGGGTTGAGAATGGAGAAATCGCGTATCCCGTGCACGAAGTCACTATCGCCGGGAACCTGAGAGACTTGTATCAACGCATTGCCGCAATAGGTGATGATCAGGATATGCGTGGTGGGATTCGATGCGGATCCTTACTCGTAGAGGAAATGACGATCGCGGGAGCGTAGGTGCATGCGAACTGTTGCCGTTACACGTGAGTTGACTGCCGCCATTGGCAATTGCGAACTGACCTTTCTGCATCGGTCGGCAATCGATTTCGGCCTGGCGCAGCAACAACACCGGGACTATCAATCGGCGTTGTCTTCACTTGGCTGCGAGGTCGTCGTCGTTCCTGCACCGCCGGGACTGGCGGATTCCGTGTTTATCGAGGACACCGCGCTGGTTCTGGATGACATTGCCGTGATGTTGCGGCCAGGCGTGGCGTCGAGGCAGCCGGAGGTGGCGGGCGTTGCAGAAGTGCTGCAACAGTATAAGCCCCTGAAGGCGATCGAGCCGCCCGGCACCATCGATGGCGGCGATCTTCTTCGCGTCGGCAACAGGATTTTCGCCGGGTTGTCGACACGCTCGAATCAGAGCGGTATCCAGCAGCTGCGTGACATTGTCTCGGACTTCGGCATGACCGTGGAAACGGTCGAAACGACAAAGTGCCTGCACCTGAAGTCCGCGGTTTCGGAGGTTGCGCCCGGCACGTTACTGATAAACACGGATTGGATCAGCAGCTCGGCTTTCAAAGACTTCGAACTGATCCCGGTCGACAAGGAAGAAACACACGCGGCGAATGCGCTGCGGATCGGCAAGAACCTGATCTACCCGTCGTCGTTTCCCCGCACCATGAATGCGCTCGTGAATCGCGGTATCGACGTGCTCCCCGTTGACCTTACCGAGCTGCAAAAAGCGGAAGGTGCCGTGACCTGCTGCAGCCTTATATTTTCGGCGCCTTAGCACCTGTTGTTACCGGGCTTCGATCTCGTCAAGAAGATTTGAGAGCGACCTGTCGCCCAGGGTCGATTCGACAGCTGCGTCGATTGTTTCACCAATCGAGTCGATCGCGCTTGCCCAACGCGGATCGCGATAGGAACCGGTTTCCCCGTCAATACGAACGACCTCGAGAATGTCGTGCAGTGTTATGCGCGACATTTCGCGGCCAGGTAGCAAGTCATCGTTCTCCAATGTGGTCAGCAAGCCTTTGTTTGCGAGCGCCATGATGATCGGCGTAACCGTGATCGACGGGATGCACAGCTCTTCACTGAGCGCTCGTTGGTTGACTGACTTGTTGGAATCGCGAAAAGCGGCTCCGACGATCAGCATGATGTTCAACGCGAGGCGCTCGCGCATCGCGTTGGACAGGCGCGGTTCGCGGCGTCCGATCCTCATGTACGCCGGATTCTGGAAATAAAACGCGAGCTGCGAGCCGATCAGCAGGATCAGCCAGTTGAGATATAGCCAGATCAGTGTCGTGATGGCTATGGCAAAACTGGCGTAGATCGCCTGGGTTCGTGCCGAGTTTGCGACGAATGCGGCAAAGATCATTCCGAGCGCCGCCCAGAGGAAACCACCCGTCAGACCGCCCACCAGCGCCGAGCGAAAGCGTACCTCTGTATTGGGCATGTACTTGTATAGGGCTGTGAACACGGCGGTTACAACAAGGAACGGTGTCAGCTTGCTGGTCGCGGAAAATACCGGGCCGAGTATGGCGTTGTGGGCAGCCCACTGGACAATCGCCTCGTTCTGCAACGACGCGAGCGCGCCGAGTGCGATTGCAATCGCAACCGGCCCCAACAGGAGAATCAGCATGTACTCGGTGAAGCGACGCGAAAAACTGCGGGGTTTGCTTACATACCAGACGTAGTTAAAGCTTTCTTCGATCTTTTGCACCATCGAGATGGCCGTATAGATGAAAAAAGCCAGGCCAATACCACCGAGGACGCTGCCATTAACATTGTTCACGAGCGTCATGAGCTTGTCGGTTATCTCGACACCCTTGTCGCCGAGTGGCTCGAGGACGGTGTACAACCTCGACTCCAGGTCCCTGTGGACACCGAGACCCTTGAGGACCGAAAAACTGAAGGCAACCAGCGGCACGACAGACAACAATGTCGTGTAGACGAGGCTCATCGATCGCAGCGTCAGCTGGCCCGAAATGATGTCGCGCAGGACGGCGTAAAGATTTCGCAATACGCTGGCGAGAATTCGACCCGGCAAGCCATGCTTGTACAGCCCGACGCCCCATACCAATTCGTCGAGCTTGAGTTTGAGACCGGCGATCATGGGATTATCGTGTGCCTCCGTGGTCTCAGACAGACGTCATCCGGGTGTAGGCTTCCTGGTATTTTTGCGCCGTCATCTCGAGTATCTCGGTCGGCAAGTCAGGGCCTGGTGCGGTCTTGTCCCAGTCGAGCGTCTCGAGATAGTCGCGCACGAACTGCTTGTCGAAGCTCGGCGGGCTGATGCCCACCTCGTAGCCATCAACAGGCCAGAAGCGCGACGAGTCGGGCGTCAGTACCTCATCGATGATGTGCAGGCGACCTTGCTCGTCGAGGCCGAACTCGAACTTTGTGTCAGCGATGATGATGCCGCGCTCGAGTGCGTAGGCTGCCGCTCGCTCGTAGATCTCAATCGACATGTCGCGGACGCGGCTTGCGAGCTTCTCGCCAACGAGTTCGACGACCTTTTCAAAGCTGATATTTTCGTCGTGCGCGCCGGCCTCGGCTTTGTAAGCCGGAGTAAAGAGTGTTTTCGGCAATTTTTCGGCCTGCTGCAGGCCGCCGGGCAGGTCGATGCCACAAACCTGGCCCGTTTCCTGGTAGTCCTTCCAGCCCGATCCGATGAGGTAACCGCGTACGACGGCCTCGACCGGCAAAGGCTTCAGGCGTTTGACGACAAGCGAGCGGGTCTTAAGCTGCTCCCGCAGCGCGGGGTCCTTGACGACATCGGCGACGGTCAGATCCGTCAGCTGGTTGTCGACGATGTCGCCCATCATGCGGAACCAGAACAGCGATATCTTCGTCAGGACTTCGCCTTTGCCGGGAACCGGATCTGGCATCACCACGTCGTAGGCGGACAGGCGGTCCGTCGTGACGAGCAGAAGATGCTGTTCATCGATGCTGTAAATGTCGCGGACCTTGCCGCGACCGATCAGGGGGAGTTCGGGAATCGAGGATTCGAACAGGACGTCATCGTTATTCATCGTCCGATGATCGCCGCAAAAGTGGGCGCTCGCAAGGTCTCTGATGGGAATAGGCGTCAATGCACGATACGATGCAGCCCCATATGTTCCTTGGAAAAGTCCTTGTCCTGATCCCCATCTTGCTGGTTGCCTACCAGTTCTACCGGGGATTCAAGAAGACCGTGCACTCGTTCGAGAAGGAGGGTGCCGCTATCGGCCGTGTTTCCGACGAATTCGTGCGCGCACTGTTCGGCATAATGGGGCACCTTGCCAAGACGGATGGCCGCGTATCCGAGGACGAAATACGGGCGGCAAGGCTGATCATGCATCGTCTCGGGCTGAGTCCTGCCCAGGTTCGCCGCGCGATCGGCTGGTTTGAAGACGGCAAGCGCCCGGGGTTCCCGCTCGTCCAGACTTTGCGCGAAGTGCGGCGGGTTCATGGCAGAAGCCCTGCAAGGCGTACTTTGTTCCTGCGCCTGCTGCTGGAGGTCGTGCTGGCGAAGGACTCTCTGTCAAAGGCCGAACGCGCACGCATCTGGACGGCATGCACGGAACTCGATATCGGTCGCGTTGAACTGGCGCAACTCGAGGCAATGATTCGTGCGCAGAAGGGATTCAAACGATCACCGGCGGGCGATGCTGATGCGGCTCGAGTGCGAGGGGCCTATGCAGCACTGGGTGTTTCACCCGATGTCAGTAATGATGACATCAAAAAAGCGTATCGTCGGCTAATGAACAAGAACCACCCTGACAAGATCGCTGGCAGCAATCCTGAGGCCGATGTCATCGCTGCAGCAGAACGCCGCACGCGCGAAGTCCGCAGCGCCTACGAGATGCTGAAAGCGAGGCGCTCGATCAGGTAATCTCTACCTGCAATCCACAAAGAGGATCCGTCGTGAAACCTTTAATTGCTCCTTCGATTCTTTCCGCTGATTTCGCCCGCCTGGGCGAGGATGTCAAAGCCGTGCTCGACGCGGGCGCCGACATCGTGCATTTCGACGTAATGGATAATCATTTCGTGCCCAACCTGACAATCGGGCCGCTGATTTGCGATGCATTACGTAACTACGGTATCGAAGCGCCTATCGACGTTCACCTCATGGTTGAGCCCGTTGACCGGATCATTCCGGATTTTGCCAAGGCCGGGGCGAGCTACATTACGTTTCACCCCGAAGCCAGCAACCACCCGGACCGCTCGCTCGGGTTGATTCGCGAACAGGGCTGCAAGGCAGGCCTTGTCTTCAATCCGGCCACACCGCTCGACTGGCTCGAATACGTGATCGACAAAGTCGACATGGTATTGCTGATGTCGGTGAACCCGGGTTTTGGTGGCCAGGCATTCATCCCGTCGGCACTCGACAAGTTGCGCCAGGCGCGCAGGCTCATCGATGACAGTGGTCGTGAAATCCGCCTGGAGATCGACGGTGGCGTGAAGGTCGACAATATCGGCGAGATCGCGGCTGCCGGTGCAGATACGTTCGTGGCAGGCTCCGCCATTTTTGGCAGCGAGGACTACGCCGCGACGATCGCGGCGATGAAGGCGAACATAGCCAAAGCCGCCTGACCTATTCCAGCCTGGTAGCCGACTGCTCCCAGGGTCCGGGATTGAGCGTGAGCCCGGTGACCTCTCCGTCCTGCAGGTCGAAATGGAGCACGTCCCTGGCGGGTGTGTCGAGCACGAACGCCCCGTCCACCGTCGGTATCAACGGGTGTTCCGGCTCCAAGAAGTAGGCCTGCCTGATGCCGCCGTACAATGCGACTAGTTTGTCCTCCTTCAGCCTGATGCCAACCCGGGCATGGTCATTGAACTCGTAGTCGCCGACCAGTATCTCCAGTGACTCCGGCTTCGGGTTCGTTGCAACGACACGCGGTTCCGGCGGCAGCTCCGGAACGCTGGCCAGGATGGCATCCCATGCGAGTTCCGACGCAATGACCGCAAAGTCGGTGGAGGAGAGTGCCGTATCCTCGACCTCGTCAGTCGTCATCGCATACAGAACGTCGCCGTCAGCAGCCGTCGCGAATGGCTGTATCCCCCGGGACATCGAACCGTGGACCTGCTTCGCCAATCGCTGCAACTCCGTGAACGGCATCTTCCGATTGGTCACAACCAGCGTCAGGGTCGTGTTTTCCGACGGCTCCGTGACGAGGTCATCGTCGCCCAGGCCTGTTCCGACCCGGGCAAGGACATCGCCGACCAGCGGGCAATCGTTATGCAGAGTATTTCGTCGACAACGTACTATGCGGCCCTTTCGATCGACTATCGCGCCCAACGCATTGACGACGGTAAACACGCCGACCTTGATCGGGCCTATTTCGCGAAATGCGCCACCCTGGCCCGAGTGCGGCCAGTACTCGGTCGGGAACTCCTTGTTCAACCTGGCGACGTAGTACCCCTGCATCGCGAAGCGGCCCGCTCCCTGCGAGCCCAGCGGAAACCAGCCGGCTTCTGCAGACTCCAGGGCCGCTCGACCCAGCGCATCGTCCGGCGTGACCCGTAACATGCGGCGCGCACCGACATCATAGATAATCGCGCCAACCACACCGGCAATGGAGTTTGGTTGGTCTTCGGCGGCTTTCAGGTCCTTGATGGCATTTGCTGCGCCAGTCGCTGCGGACAGCCCGTACCAGGAGCCACCGGAGAAAACGACGGCGTCAATCATCCTCGCTTCGCGGGCGTTTTGCAGCACAGTCGCGTTTAACGTTCCCGGGCTGCCGCCGCGCACGTCTACTGCGCCCTTTACGCCGTCCGGGAAATAGAACACCGTTGTACCGGTCGGTCCCTCGTCGTATTCGCCGATACCTACTCGCATTGCCGGAAAATCGAAGTTGATCTGCGGACCGTCGAAGCGTGTGACCGGCTCGAATGGTTCGGCCATTGCAGGCGCGGCGCTCAGAACGAACAAAGCCGCGACAAGTGTCGCGGCTTTGTATGCCCGTTGCTCCATCGCCTTCCGGCAGGATGCGATCATCAAAGCTTGCGGTTAGGTCTTGCGCCGTAGACGACGATAGTCTTGCCGCTTGCCGAAACCAGTCCCTGTTCCTCGAGGACCTTGAGTACGCGGCCCGCCATTTCGCGTGAACACCCAACCAGGCGACTCAGTTCCTGGCGGCTGACCTTGATCTGCATGCCGTCCGGGTGCGTCATCGCGTCCGGCTCGTTACAGAGGTCCATGATCGCGTGCGCGACACGGCCGGTAACGTCAACGAATGCCAGGTCACCCAGCTTGCGATTGGTGCGATCGAGGCGTGTTGCCAGCTGTGTAGCCAGTTCAAATACGAGGCCCGGGCTTTCGCTTGCAATCTGCCGGAAGCGCGGATAGGTCATTTCGGCGATTTCACATTCGGTGCGTGTACGAACCCAGGCGCTACGAGTCGGTTGCTCATAGAAAAGCCCCATCTCGCCGAAAAACTGCCCCTTGTTCAGGTACGCCAGCACCATCTCGTTGCCGTCCTCGTCTTCGATCATGACCTCGACCGAGCCGTCAACGATGTAGTACAAAACGTCCGGCAGATCGCCGGCGTGAATCATCACTGTTTTCTGCGGAACGGTACGTACGCGGCAGTAACTCAAGAAGCGGTTAATCGCCGGTACGTCGCTCAGATTTCTCGCTGTCGTCTGCATTGATAACCCCTCGCCCAATTTGCGAACCACTTTTAATACAGAAAGCCCCTCAGGGCAAGCTAAGTCCGTGTTTTTCCGTAGTTTTATCGGCGATTAGACCCAATACGCCGTTTTTGTCATAACTTTGGCGGTCAAACGCATGAGATGTTTCACGGGGGCGGGCAGCTCTGCGGCGCCGGCCTCGATCGCGTTTTCACCATGTTCTTGTTCCTCGTCACGCATCTGCTCGACGATCGCCCGACTCCTGGCATCCTCCGGCGGCAGGTTGTCGAGGTGGTTGTCGAGGTGCGCGCATACCTGGCGTTCGGTCTCCGCAATGAAGCCAAGGCTCCACTTGTCCCCGAGAACGCCACTGGCCGCTCCGATTGCAAAGGCACCGGCGTACCAGAACGGACTCAGTCTGCTGACATCCTCACCCAATTCATGAAGACGCTGTTCGCACCAGGCGAGGTGGTCGAATTCCTCGTCGGCCGCACGTTGCATCTGTGCCTCGATCGCCTTGTCGCGCGCCACTGCGGCGTGCCCCTGGTAGAGCGCCTGTGCGGCAACCTCGCCGGCATGGTTGATGCGCATGAGCCCGGCTGCGTGCCGCTTCTGACTGGCGTTGAGATCGGCATCGATGAGGTTCGCAGCGGGATTGTCCCTGGCGGCAGATCGTTCGGCAGGCGTGGCTACGGTCCGCAGGGCATTGTTGGCGCTGGCGAGCAAGCGGTCCAGCGGCGTCAGTTGGCGTTTTTCCATGGACGGAATTATAGCGAAACGCAGCCGTTCGACGGTATACTCCGCAGCCTTTTCTGTCCGCAACAATGAAATCACGAAGGAGAACACGCATGAAACTGCGCTGGCTAGCCATGGTCGCGGCACTAATCGCGCCATTTTCACTGATGGCTCAGGATCAACCCGAGAGTCCCTGGGCCGGTAAGGCGAAGCTCGGCTACCTGGCCACATCGGGCAACACCGAGAACTCGACATTGAATACGGGCTTCGAGGTTGGCTACAAGGCGGGCAAGTGGGCTCACCTGTTCAAGGCGGCGGCGATCAATGCGTCGGAGAATGAGGTGACGACTGCCGAGGCCTACGACGCCGGCTGGAAGAGTGAGCGCAACATGAGCGACAAAGACTTCCTGTTTGGTCGTCTGGACTGGCGTAAGGACCGTTTTGGTGGTTTTGACACCCAGTTCTCGCAGACCGTCGGTTATGGCCGGCGCCTGATTGATACGGACAAGCACAAGCTCAATGCCGAGGCTGGTGTTGGTGCGCGGCAATCAGACTTGCAGGATGGCACGACGGAAAACGAGACGATTTTCCGTGGTGGTATGGACTACCAATGGTTGTTCAGCGAGACGGCGAACTTCAGCCAGAGCCTGGTGGTCGAGAGCGGCGGCAAGAATACCTACCTTGAATCGAAGTCGGCTTTGTCCGCGCAGTTGGTCGGGAATCTGGCGCTCGTCGCGTCTTACACGGTGAAGCACAATACCGACGTGCCGCCATTGACTGAAGAAACAGACACTTACACGGCTGTTTCGCTCGAATACGTGTTCTGAGCCGCGTCACTGAAAAAGCCCCCATATTTGTTTGCAATGGGGCGGGGGCTACAGTAGAATTTCGCGCCTTTCGCCAATCCAGCGAACGCTTTTTCGTGCGCGGATTGCTCGCCGGGTCAAGGCTCGCCTTTCGAGGCTGCCCGTGACCTGGCAGATAGACAAGTTTATTCCCTTACGGAAACCAGAATTATGAAGACGTTTTCTGCGAAGCCAGCAGAGGTTCGCCGCGACTGGTACGTGGTCGATGCCACAGGCAAGACCCTGGGTCGCCTGTCGACCGAGATCGCGCACCGTTTGCGTGGCAAGCACAAGCCGGAGTACACGCCGCATGTCGATACGGGTGACTACATCGTCGTTATTAACGCCGAGAAGGTCCGCGTAACAGGCAACAAGCTGCAGGACAAGATGTACCACCATCACACGGGATACATCGGCAACCTGAAATCGGTACCGCTCAACAAGATGCTGGACGAGCATCCGGAGCGGGTCATCGAGAAGGCCGTCAAAGGCATGCTTCCGCGCGGTCCATTGGGGCGCCAGATGTACTCCAAGCTGCGCGTATTCGCCGGCCCCGAACACACCCACGCTGCGCAGCAGCCGATTCCGCTGGAAGTTAACGCCTAGGGCGTGCTTCTCAGACTGAGTAGAGATTATGAGTGATACGTTTTTTTACGGTACCGGTCGTCGCAAGACCTCGACAGCTCGCGTCTTCCTGACGCCGGGCGACGGCAGCATCACGGTTAACAAGCGTCCACTGGACGCATTCTTCGGCCGCAAAACGGCCCAGATGATTGTTCGCCAGCCGCTGGAACTGACCCAGTTGGGTGACAAGTTCAGCGTCAATGTTTCCGTCAAGGGCGGTGGCACGACGGGCCAGGCCGGCGCAATTCGCCACGGTCTTACTCGCGCGTTGATGGCTTATGATGAGTCACTGCGTCCGAGTCTGCGCAAAGCCGGTTTCGTAACGCGCGACGCGCGCGAGGTCGAGCGCAAGAAGGTCGGCCTGCGGAAAGCACGCCGCGCCACGCAGTACTCGAAACGCTAAACGACCACGCGGTCGAGCGATCCTGTTTGGGGGATCGTCTAGTGGTAGGACTGCGGACTCTGACTCCGCCAACGGGGGTTCGAATCCCTCTCCCCCAGCCAAAAACAAATGGGCCCATAACGGGCCCATTTTTTTGGCTGGGGGAGAGGGAAGACGCACGCAGTGCGCCCCGCAGGGGTGAGGATCGGCCCGAGCAGATCCGAGTCCATCCCTCCCGCGAAGCGCCCATCCCTCTCCCCCAGCGTCCATTCCTCGCCGCGATGCGGGGCCTTTGTCGTATCATCCCAGCCATGAAACCACTCGCCATCTGCCTGCTCCTGTTTGCTGCCCCGGCATTCGCGGAGTCACATGAAGAACTCATCGATCGGGCGTTCGAAGCACTCGACGACGACCTGTCCGAGCACTGGTCCTACACGCACACGCAGGAAGATAGCGAGGGTCAATACGTGGGCCGCTACGACCCTAGGTTGCCGGAGGGCGAGCGCTGGGAGCTCATTTCGGTCGACGCCCGCGAACCGACTGCAAGCGAAACCGAGTATTACCTGGAACAGCGGCGCAAAGAACAAGATCAGGATGCTGAAGACGACGGAGGATTCGAATCGGTCGCGAAGGAGGGAAGTATTGCGCTCGCAGAGGAAACCGACAGTTTCTGGCTGTTCAGCTTCGAGCCTGTGGCGGGTGCCGAGGAAGGCATGGACTTCATGGAATCAGTCGACGGCACGTTGAGAGTTAACAAAGATGGTCCCTACGTTGCCGAGATGACCCTGCAGAACAGGCGCACGATCAAACCAGGAAAGGGCGTCAAGATCGAGAAGTTCTTTACGCGACTGGCGTTCGCACCCGTCCACCAAGATGGGCCGGTTCTTCCGCAAAGCGTTGAGGCGAGCGTCAAAGGCAAAGCCTTCCTGGTCGTCAAATTCGATGAGACAGAGAAATTGACGTACAGCGAATTTGAACGGGTTATTGACTAGGTCGCGCGAGTTGCCCAGCTGGTTTTGCGGGTTTAGTTTTCGTAAACCACATCTCCGTCCATGACGGTTATGACGACGTTGGTCTTGTGGATGGCATAGGGATCAACCGCGAAAATATCCTGATCCAGAACCACGAGGTCTGCCTTCTTGCCTGTTTCGATCGAGCCGATCTGGTCTTCCATGTGCAACTGGTAGGCCGCATCGATCGTGAAGCCTCTGACCAGCGACTCGACGCTCAGCCGCTCGGACTCCAGTGGCTGCACCTTGGCATCCGGTTGCCCGAATTCCTGCCGTGTGTGCCCCATTTCAATCTGGATGATGGGTGAGAGGCCAAGTGTGCCCGCGCCGCTGGCGGGGAAATCGCTGCCAAAAGTGAGTTTTGCGCCGGTGTCTTCGAGGCTTTTGAAACGCCAAAACCGGCTGAACTGGTCCGCACTGACGAACTGTTTGCCGTAGGTGTCATAGGATGCCCACAGCGGCGTGCTCTGCGCTATTACACCAAGTTGTCCGAAGCGCGGAACATCCTGGTCGGTTATGACCTGGATGTGACAGATCGTATAGCGCGTTGCAGACTCCGGGTGAGCGGACTGCGCTGCTTCGATCGCATTGAGCGATTCGTGGATCGCGCGCTCACCGAGTGCGTGCACATGCACATCCATGTCGATTGCCGCCGCTTCGGTAATCATGTGCGTCATCTGTTCTTCGGTGAATACTGTCTCGCCGGAGTTACCGGGCTCGCCCTGGTAATCCTCGAACATGGCGGCGGTACGGCCTTCCACCGTGCCGTCGTCGGGGATCTTCAGCGTGTTGTAGTGGTAGCGATCCCCCTTCAATTCCTCGCGCCAGGTGGCTGCGGTTTTCACGGCGCTCAGATAGTGTTCCTGTAGTTTCGGACGAGAGGAACCGACCAGGCGAATGGTCAGGTCGCCACCTTTTTCGAGACGGTCGAGAATGCGTTTGATGCCAGCCACGTCGGCACCATCGATGATTCCAGCGTCGAAGGCGGACGTAACACCATAGGCGTTCATGATGTCGACGATAATGCCAGTGCCCTCGACGATGACGTCTTCAGTGATGACATTCAGCGCACTCATCGCCATCCCGGCCGTTCCTTCGAGGAGATAGCCGGTGGCGTCGCCATTCTCGTCCCGCTTGTAGTAGCTGTAGCCCGGTACCGGGTCAGGGGTATCCTGCGTAATATTAAGCGCCTCGAGCGCAGCCGTATTGGCCCACGCCGCGTGAAAACCCTCATCCATGATCAGGACCGGCTTGTCCGGTACTATCGCGTCGATCAATTGCCGCGTCGGACCGACCGGTCCAAACGTTGTCGCGAGAAAGCCATAGCCGAACAGTAGCGGCGCGTCTTCGTTGGCGGCCGCGTAGTCGGCGATCGCTTGAACCCAGTCATCGACTGTTCCCCAGGTTTCCAGAGACAGAGCCGTCGCATAACCGCCACCGACGACCAGGTGTGAATGGGTGTCGATGAAACCGGGTAGCACAAGCTGGCCACCAAGATCGCGGACGTCGGTTGATTCTCCGATGAACGGCTCGGCACCAGCCGCATCACCTACGTAGAGGATCGAGTCATTCCGGACAACTACAGCGTCAGCCTCGGGGGCATCCGCATTCATCGTGTAAACCCGAGCATTGACTAGCGCAATGCTGCCGGTGGGCGATTCGGGCTGAGGGGAGCAGGATGTGGCCGCGATTGCAGCAAGCAACAATGTTGCGCGCCGCATCAGGTACGCATTTCTCGCACGCCTTTGTCATCGGCCATCAGGAGAATATCGGCAGGTCGGTCCGCGAACAGGCCAACGGTAACAACGCCGGGAATCCGGTTGATTCGCATTTCCATGTCAATCGGGTTGGCAATCTGCAGATTGTGGACATCAAGAATGTGGTTGCCGTTATCGGTAACAAAACCCTCGCGCCAGATCGGTTGGCCGCGCATCTTAAGCATGCGTCGGGCCACCATTTCCTGTGCCATCGGCAGCACTTCGATTGGTAGCGGGAATTTTCCAAGCATGCCAACCAGCTTGGAGTCGTCGATGATGCAAACAAAGCGCCGGGCCGCAGCCGCGAGGACTTTTTCGCGGGTTAATGCGCCACCGCCACCCTTGATCAGCTGCAGGTGTTTGTTACTTTCATCAGCGCCGTCGATATAGAGGTCGATATCGCCAGTCTCATTCAGCGTATGAACCTTGAAGCCCTGGTCTTCCAGGAGTTTCGTCGATGCTTTGGAACTGGATACGATCCGGTCAATCCGGTCCCGGACTTCGGGCAGCATCTCGATCAGGTAATTGACTGTCGAGCCGGTGCCGATACCGAGTACGGTGCCCGGCTCGATAAATTCCATCGCGGCCCTGGCGGCCGCGCGCTTTTTCTCGGTTGCGTCCATAGGTGCGTACTATAGTGAATTTGCCAAGAATTGCACGTGTGCCGGTGCAAAGTCTGGGGGGCAAAAGAAAAGAGCCCGCCAAGGCGGGCTCTTTTGCTTGCTTAGGAAGAAGGCCTCTTCCGCAGCTACTGGCTAACTACCGTTTTTTCCTGCGGGTCGCTTTTTTCTTCGTAGCTTTCCGCTTGGTAGCCTTCTTTTTCGTCTTACGCTTGGCGACTTTTTTCTTCGCCTTACGTTTCGTAGCTTTTTTCTTCGTAGCTTTCTTTTTAGCCTTCTTCTTGGTTTTCCGTTTGGCTACTTTCTTTTTAGCCTTTTTCTTCGCTACTTTCTTTTTAGCGACTTTCTTTTTCGCTTTCTTCTTGGCGACTTTTTTCTTCGCTACTTTCTTTTTAGCGACTTTCTTTTTCGCTTTCTTTTTAGCGACTTTTTTCTTCGTCTTGCGTTTCGCTACTTTCTTCTTAGCTACGCGCTTTGCAGGTTTCTTACGTACAACTTTCCGTTTCTTAGCGACTTTGCGCTTCGAAGCTTTTTTACGAGACTTCTTTTTGGTAGCCATTAATTTTCTCCGTGTCGGGTACCCGCGAATGAGTATACGCAACAATCTATAAAAATCCAGCGAGTTAGATGCTCACAATTGCGCGAAAAAAAAGTCTGTGAAAGGCGCGATTGAGTACTGCAAAAAAATTCACCGTTGCTAGCGCATTCATGGACGACCATTGTTTCGAAAAAATGCCAAACAGCGCACGAAATGGTTTGACTGTCTTGCGTGGTATTGCCGATCGCGCGGTAACGCACAGCATGCGAGGGCTGGCGCAGTTAGGAATTGGAGACAGGGCTGTTGCAACCGCATTTTCCTTGAAAATAGTGCCTGCTACTTTTCGGTAACTATACGATAAAGCCGTATATCCCAAGCGTTTGGCGTTATTTTCTCGACTTCCTGACAATGAAATGCAACACCAAGCAACTTGGGACGTATCCAGTGCGTCCGATGCCGTAAGTGTGAAAAGCAACGATCAAAGTACCCACCGCCCATGCCGATTCGATGCCCGCGCTTATCAAACGCAACGGTAGGAGTGATGACGAGATCGAGTTGTCTCGGCTGAATGAGGAAGCCGCGCGTCGGTTCCCAAAGTCCGAATGCACGTTGTTCAAGTTCCGTGTCGGGTGTGATTTCGCAAAACAACATTTCCGCGCGCCCGCGCAAAATCGGTATGAAAATGCGCTTGTTTGCGCGCCACGCTCTTTGGATGATTTCACGTGTATCGACTTCGTCGTTCATTGGCAGGTAACAGCCGATGGATTTGCCGGAGTAGAACTCGCGCGAGTCACAAATTCGTTGGCAAATGATTTTTGATGCGGATGCGCGCGCATCGTCCGACATACTGCGGCGAGCCAGCAGCGCTTTTTGTCGAAGAGAGCTCATGTCGCCGGGCATCAGGTATGGCTTCGAAAAAGGAGGCGCTTCCCGCTTGTGCCGTCACCGAGCCGTCGCTCTCGAACCGGAGCAACAGGTGGGGTCAGCCGTGGCAACAACAGGCTTGCCGTCGAAACGGCCCTGCTCAAATGTTGCCGACAGTACACGACCCCGAGGTAAAGATTTAGGGTCGAAAG
>JBFFOS010000047.1:0-18965 GCA_041574375.1 Woeseiaceae bacterium | reverse complement strand
ATTTGCACGTCGCCTTCGACGAGCTCCAGCGCCTTGAGCGCCTTGATTTCGGGAATGGTGTCGTAGCCGTTGTTCCACATCATGTTGTCGAGAATCGCGATCTCATCAGAGTTCGGATCTGCGCCCGGATCCAGGGTCACATTCGGTGCGTTCATGTGGTCGGTGATGAGGATACCGATGACCTTGTTTCCGGTGATGATGTTGCCTTCAATGCTTGTCTGGTCGCCAGCCATGTTCAGGATGCCCGTTCCGGCCGGGATGCCGGCGACAGTTGAGCCGGGGATACCGAAATTCGGCGTGTTGTTGTTCACGATGAAGTTGTTGCGCACGATCGTGTCGAATGTTGTCTTGATTGGCAGTCCAGGCGTGATGAACACGAGGATGCCGCCGGTATTGTCGTGTGCGTAATTATTCTCGACGATCGAATGGCGCGAATTTTCGATTTCGATGCCAGCCACGTTGTCGAATACTTCGTTGTTGGTAACGTGGATGTTGTCGCACATGCCGACGTAAATCGCAGCGTCTTCAATGCCGCTCAGGACGTTGTGTGTAATCAGGCCGTTCGTGCCGAACTCGGGGAAAATGCCGTACACACCGGTGTCGATGATCCTGTTGTTGCGAATCAGGAAATTATTGCCGGCCTGACCCATTATTGCATTGCCCTTGTAATGCTGGATCTGCAGGTTCTCGACTGTGATGTCGTTGCCGGAGTACAAGACCGCGTCATTGAGCTTCTTGTCACCTTCCATGATCGGCCACTCGCTGTTGACGACGACGCCGCTCAGGATCAGGTCGTCCTTGTCGATGTAGACCGTCTCGGCGTAGGTGCCCGGGTAGATCTTGATAACGTCGCCGGGTTGGGCAGCAGCAACGGCGGCCTGAATCGAGTCGCCATTACGTACCTCATGAACGGAACCGGTCCCGGAACCACCGACGGACTGTGTGAGTGCATGGCTGCCAGCCGCTGCAGCGCTGTAGCGCGACGCGTCACCGACGACTGTGCCGCGGTTATCGCCCGCGAACTTTATGCCGGCAAACACGCCCGCGATGAGCAGCAGAAATGCCGTAATTATCAAGGCCAGTCTCTTAACCATGATTAATTCCTGTTTCTAATTCGTTCCCAGCGCATCAGGGACGGTTCCGATCGGCATCAGCCCGGATGGAACGCGCTCCGGTATTTGCGGTTTGAAGTTCTCGTCTGTCAGCGTGCCGAGGAAGTCAACGAGGCGATCGAGTTCGTCGTCGGTCAGTTGTGGCTCCCAGATGTGCCAGTGCACGATCATACGCTGCTGCTCTTCCTCCGGAAGTGCATGTCCGCGACCGAGCGTGTAAAACCGGGCAGCGTCGCGCAGTTCGTGGAATGTACCTGAGTGCATATACGGCGCCGTCTTCGCAATATTGCGAAGGCTCGGGATCTTGAATCCACCACGCAGGCCCGGAATGCCCGTTACCGACTCGGCGCCCTCGTCAAAAGGATTGCCCTCCGGTTCCTGCACGCCGATGACGGCAATCTGCTGGTTCGTGAACAAAGGCGGTGTGTGGCATTCCGCGCAGCGGGCGACGAATGAACGGAAGATATTCATGCCTTCGATTTCTTTGTCGGTCAGCGCATCGTGATAGCCGTGGGCGTACCGGTCGTAACGGCTGTTCAGAGAAATCAGTGATGCCTGGAACGCGGCGATTGCCGTGTAAAGGTTACCAAGGCTTGGCGGGCCCTCGCTGTCCGGGAAGGCCTGCTGAAACAAACGCACGTAAGTCGGGTTGTCGCCGAGCTTCTGCACGACAACGGCCGGACTCGTTCCCATTTCATCGGGCGAATACAGCGGTCCCTGCATCTGCTTCTCGAGCGAACTCGCGCGTGCATCCCAGAAGAACTTTGCAAGGAATGCGACGTTCCAAAGGCTTGGTGCCCCGCGCTTAACCTCGGCGCCGCTTATGCCGACGGCGCGCGGTCGCCCATCAGTAAAGGCCAGGTCGGGGTGATGGCAGCTGGCACAGGAGAGGCTGTTGTCGCCGGAGAGCAAGGGATCGAAAAACAGGTAGCGACCGAGATCGATTTGTTGCGGAGAGAATCCGTCGCGCGCGCTGGGCAGGGCGGTCTTCAGGCCACCGACACCGGCATCATTCAGAGAGTCGTAGCCATCGTAGAGCGTACGCAGTTCGCAGACGTTGCTGTCTGTCAGCTCGAAACCGGGCGGGCAAACGTCGCGCAAGGTGATGCGCTCATCGGCGAACGCCACCGCACCAAAAGCGGTAACAAGAAATCCTGCAAGGAGTTTGTTACTGCTCCCTGGACTGCGCATTCAGGAACGCGGTGATGTCGTTGAGTTCCTGATCCGTGACAAGGATGGACATCATCTTCATTTGCCTGCCGAACTTGGCGTCCTCGTGAGCACCGCGAACGCCTTTCTGAAAGTTCTGGACCTGGCGTACGAGATAGCTATCGCCAACGACGGTCAATCGCGGCGTGTACAGAGCTTCGTTGCCCCACCCTTGTCCGCCGTGGCAAGCGCCGCATTTACTCGTAAACTGCTTCTGGCCGTTGTCGGCGTCACCATCGATCGTGGCGACCGGTTCATTGGCTGGCAGCGAGGCGAGGTAAGCGGCTACATTTGCAATCGCTTCACCATCAGCCAGCGCCAGCGCCATCGGGCGCATCTGGGCCCCTGCCGTGTCGTCTGGGCCTGCACCACGTCTGCCGTTTTTGAAATCCCAAAGCTGGCGGACGAGGTAGGATTCCGACTGGCCTGCCAGGCCCGGCGCAAGGAGTGCTGCATTACCCTCGGCATTGGCACCATGACAGGCAACGCAAATGCCATACAGGGCCTTGCCGGCTTCGGCGTCACCCGCGAGGGCAAACCCTGGTGACAGGAGTAACAGGAAAACGAGTTTCTGCAGGCGTGAGGTCATTGTGAGAAGGTCCCGAAAATGCCACTATCGAAGGGCCATAAATTTTGGACAAATGTACAACTAAAAACAAGCACAGGATTATTGTATGTCCGATTACCACAGTGACATAGTAGTAATTGGCGCAGGTATTGCGGGGCTCGTTGCCGCGCATGAATGCCTCGAGCGGGGGAAGTCTGTGACCCTGGTCGATCGCCACGATGAAGCCAATGTCGGGGGCCTTGCGCGGATGGCGTTTGGCGGCATGGCGCTGGTCGATACGCCGATCCAGCGGCGCATGGGTGTCAAGGATTCGCCGACCGTGGCACTGGCGGACTGGCGTTCTTTCGCTGAATTCCCGGATGACGATACCTGGCCGCAGGCCTGGGCCGAAGCCTACGTCGAGCAGAGTGCGGAGCGCGTATTTCACTGGTTGCGGGACAAGGGCCTGCGCTTCATGCCAGCCGTGAATTGGGTCGAGCGTGGGAACTTCGTGCCCGGCAATAGCGTGCCGCGTTATCACATCCTGTGGGGTACTGGCCTGGCGTTGGTAAAGCGTTTCGTCGAGCTGATAGCCGGGCATCCGAACGCTGACAAACTGCGTTATGTCTTTGGATGTCGTGTTAGTGACCTTATCGAAGAGGGACACCGGATTAGCGGTTGCCGCGGTGAAATCGAGGCGACCGGAGCACAAGTGGAATTTTTCGGGGAACAGACTGTCGTCGCAACCGGCGGTATCAATGGGAACCTGCAAAAAGTCCGTGACAACTGGTACTGGGGAAACCCACCTGCCGAAATCCTCAACGGCTCACATCCATTTTGCGATGGCCATATGCACGATGTTGTCGAAGGTAAGGGCGGCATGGTTACCCACCTCGAAAACATGTGGAACTACGCGGCGGGCATCCCGCATCCGTTTCCGCGATTCGACGGTCATGGCCTGAGCCTGATTCCCTGCAAGTCGGCGCTTTGGCTGGATCACTCAGGCAAACGCATCGGCCCGGCACCGCTGATTACGGGCTTCGACACCAACGACATGTGTGGCCGTTTGTCTGCGCTCGAAAAACCCTGGAGCTGGCAGGTACTCAATTGGCGGATTGCGGCCAGGGAGTTTGCGATCTCGGGTGCCGAGCACAACCCGCATATCCGCGATAGCCGTACTTTTTCCTTCCTCAGGGAAACCCTGCTGGGGAATCATCGGCTGGTACGGCAGATGCAGGAGGAAAGCGATCACTTCATCGTGGCCGACACGCTGGCCGAACTCGTGCAGCGAATGAACGAACTGAATGGGGACGACCTCGTGAAGCTTGAAAACGTAGAGCGGGTCGTGAGGGACTTCGATGACAATGTGCGCCGTGGCCCCGGACAGTGGAATGACGATCAGCTGCGGCGAATCGTGCATGCGCGCGCCTGGCGTTCGGATCGTATCCGTACCTGCAAGCCGAAACCGCTGCTCGACCACGGTCCGCTCATTGCCATGAAGCTGCGCCTGATTACGCGCAAAAGCCTCGGCGGTATCCAGACCGATCTGCAGAGCAGGGTGTTGGGTGCAGATGGGCAGGCGATTCCCGGGCTCTACGCGATCGGTGAAGCGGCCGGCTTTGGTGGTGGCGGCGCGAGCGGGCGGCGATCACTGGAAGGGACGTTCCTGTCCGGCTGCATCCTGACGGCCAGGGCGGCCGCGGACGCGATAGGCTAGGTGTGACCTCTCAGTAGGTTGTTCAAAGCAGGTGTGCGCCGACCGATACTCCGCACACGGGTCGCAGCGGACAACACACCCTCACACGCCTGCGGCTATAGATTCGGGTATGTTGTCCACTGCGCCCCTTGAAGAGCATCACGAGTTCGTGCGCCGACTCCTCGACCTTATGGGTGGGGTGTCAGTCGTGTGAACAATCTGGTGGGTTTCTAAAGCTGGTCAGAACTCCAACTGTTCGGTAACGGCTCGAACAGCGGCATCGATGGCACCGTTGACGTAGGCGTATGCTTCGGCGTCAGAGTTGGCAATCGATATGCGGCCGACTTGCCTGGCGCCGATCCGGTGCGGGCCACTCTTCCGGCTCCACTCCGGGGGGTCGTAGAGTTCGTTGTATTCGTAGGCGTAGCCGTGGGGCCAGCGATTGACTGTGATTGCCGCGATGTCACGCTCGGCATCAAATCCGCCACCGCCCAGTGCGCCGCTCATTTGACCGATGATCTGCGTTTCGAAATCCTGGTAAGTCATCTCGTACATGCGCTGGCAACCAACACTGTGTTGCTGCCGTTCGGTCAGGCCCTGGTCCGGCGCTGTAGGTGCAAACGAGCCATGCACGACGACCGGATCGTCAGCCGACGATGCAAACCGGTAGTTGCCCATGCTGACCGGGAAGTCCAGTCCGAACGAGTGCATCAGGTCAGCCTGCGGTACATAAAATGAGTGGTAGCCCAGGTTCTGAAATGCCTTCGAATTACGCAGTACGACGTTGATGTAGGCAAGCGGGATTTTTTCGGCCAGCGCTATAGCGTCAGCCTGCGCCTTCGGCAGTTCGGGGCAGATGTGAGGCACCATGAGGTTGTAGCATGCGAGAATGGCATGCCTGCCGCGAACGCGGAACGCTTTGCCATCAAATACATAGGTAACGTCAACGGCGTCTTTCCCGTCAACGTGGCGAACGTCGACGGCGGTGCTTTTCAGTCGGATGCGGGCCGCGTTTTCGGAGTGATCAAGCCGGTCATAGTTGACTCTCGCGGCGACGAGGCCTTCCATGGTGTTTTGCTCGGGGATCGCTTCCGGAATGAGTTGACGGACGAGCGCACGTGCGATGCCGGCATTGCCATCGGGAAAATGGAAGATATATGGCTCGTCTCTGTGCGGGACCGTGTCCGCAGATTCCACGGACCCCAGCGTTTCGGTTCCAGGCATGCCATACCGTGCGCCCTCGAGCGCGGAAAGAGCATCAAAGCCAAATCCCCATAGGCCTCGGAGCATGTCCCGGCAAAACGCGATGACCTCTTCGTGAGCACCAACGTACCTGCGCATGTAGTCCGAGTAGCTGATGCGCTTCATCAAGGCGATTTTCTCTCCTCGATCCATGCCGGCGAGGTAGTCACGAGGTTCCGTCAGAAGCTGTATGAAATTCTTTTTCGCCGCATCGGCTATTGGGTAATCGTCGATGATACGCGCCGGGTTACCGGCCCGTGTACCCTGATAAGGGCGAAATACCTCTGGACCGACGGTGTCCTTGCCGTAGCGTTCTTTGCTGAAGTACACGCCGTTGGTCAGTCCTCGGTCAGAGAAATAACTTCGGTCGTAAAAGTCGTAGAAGCGCTCGGTATCGATGCCGATGTCTCCAAGCAATGCCGAGGCCTCTTTCGAGTAACTCGATGGCGTATCAATCGACTGGCTACCGCCATAGCCGATAATCGTCTTTCCATCGACTGAATACTCGTTGCGCTTTGCATGACCGCCGAAGTCGTCGTGATTGTCGAGTATCAGGATGCGAGTGTCGGGGCCAGCTTGCTGCCGGTACATGAAAGCAGCGGACAGCCCTGAAATGCCACCGCCAACGATCACAAGATCATAGATGTCATCTGTCAACGCATCCGGTCGCGGCCATGCCTTTTGTTTCCACGCAACGGCGTGCGCCACCTCAAACGAGCCAGGGTGACTGCCGCGCAGCCCGGCAAGGGCAGGGGGGTACGCCGCGGAATTGCCGGACATTGCCATGAGTTCGAGTGGCGAGACGGTGCCGCCGGCGACGAGGCTCAGCGCCATGCCGTTTAGAAAATCACGGCGAGTAATGCCTGGTTTGTTAGTCATCCGTCGAGGTGGATGTTAACACGACGGTTCTGGCGACCTTTCTTCTCTACTTTGCCAATGCGCACGGCGCCGATTTCGGCGGTTGAACGTACGTGAGTGCCTCCGCATGGTTGCAGATCGATACCCTCGATCTCGAGCAGGCGAATCGAGCCCCTGCCGCGTGGCGGCTGCACGGACATCGTACGAACGAGTTCCGGATTTGCATCGAGTTCTTCTTCCGAAATCCAGCGGCAACTGACGGCGTGGTCTTCCGCGACAAGAGCGGCAAGTGCTGTGGAAACGGCCTCCTTGTCGACGGTATCAGTCATATCGAAATCGAGACGGCTTTTCGTGGCACTGATGTTGCCGCCTGTGACGCCGTATTGCAGGATCGAGCCAAGCAGGTGCATGGCCGTGTGCATCCGCATGTGCACGTAGCGACGATCCCAGTCGAGCTCGAGTTCGACGTTGGCGGCAACAGGCGGACACTTTGCACCGTCCTCGAGGATATGCCCGATATCGCCGTCAACGTATCGCGTATCGACAATCCTGGCGTTGCCACCGTCCCAGCTGATCGTCCCGGTGTCTCCCGGCTGACCGCCACCCAACGGATAGAAGACGGTCCGGTCAACGAACACACGGTTTTCACCCGTTGCCGTCACGGTTGCGGAGCAGGATTTCAGGTAGGAGTCGTCGCGGAATAGTTCTTTGGTCTTCATGGCAGGTGTGCCTCCAGCCAATCGCTCATGTCAGCCAATACCTGGTCTTGTTCGGGCTCATTGAAAATCTCATGGAACAGGTCGGGATAGATCTTGAGCGTTTTGTCTTCCGAGCCTGCGTTCTCGAACATGTCGCGCGAGCCGGACGGCGATGCCAGCGCGTCCTCTTCTCCGTGCATGAACAGCACGGGTAGCCGGATGTCGGCTGCACGCGCCAACGTGCGCTGCATCGTCGCCGTCATTTCGCTGACGAGGCGCGAAGAATACTTGCCGTGAAATACCAGCGGGTCGTTCATGTAGGCCCTGACGACTTCCGGGTCACGGCTGACAGCCGACGCGTCGAGCTGTATTACAGGCGCCGTTGGAACAAGCAGTGACAGCAGGCGATTGAAAGCCAGTACGATGGCGGGCGGTGCGGCATCCGATTTCAGGGCCGGCCCAGACAGGACACAACCGGCAAAGACTGCCTGATTTTCGAGAAGATAAGTCGTCGCAATCAGACCGCCCATACTGTGACCAACCAGGAAAACCGGTTTCCCCGGTTGCTCTTGTTTGATTTTCTCGAACAGGGCGTTGACCCCGTCAAGGTAGACGCTGAACTTCTGGACGTAGCCCGGATGTCCATCTGACTTGCCGTGGCCATAATGATCGAGCGCGTAGATCGCGAAGCCGCGCCGTGTGCAATGTTCGGCAACGTGTTCATAGCGAGCGCTGTGTTCGCCCAGCCCGTGAACGAGCAGCAACACGGCGCGCGCTTCATTGTCGGGAAGCCAGGACTGCTGATAGAGGTGACTCGTGCCGCGCGCACGCGAGTGCGGCACGTCCAGGTGGCCCTCAAAATGCCTCAACTTGCTTTTCTCCGAATCCTCGGGCCGCCCCGGGTCTTTCTCGCCTTACCCGGCTTGCCGTAGTGCTCGACGTGCAGGTCTTCGTATCTGTGCAGGATCGGGTCCAGTGTCCGGCTGATTCTCGTCTGGATGCGAACTCTTTCTATGTGCGGCCAGGTCGCACGTTCACCCTCATCCATGAGTTCGATGATTTCTTCCTCGGTGCGCCACGAAAGTGCCTTGAGCGGGTTGTGCCATTTCGTCAGTGGCATGATCGTGATATCGCCGACATAACTCTGGTTGATTACCGCGAGCAGGGTACTCGTGAGGCGCTTGGCCTCCGGAACGATCGAAAGCGGCTTGTTCAGCATGGTCACGCCAGCGTTGAACCAGGTCTTGGCGCTGGTCACGGTTGCATGCTTGAGCGCTGACAGCGGATCGGACTTGCGCTCTCGATGATCGATAAACGGGATCACCAGCGGGTTGGTCTGGCTGACGATGTAATGGTTGACGCCATATAGCCTCGCCAGTCGTTTCGCCGGCAGGTCGTCGCTGATGGAACCATCGACCCATTTTCTCGACCCGTGGTATTCCTGTCGTTCACCCTTGTCATTCTTCGCCATGAGCACGACTGGCGGGAAAAAGCCGGGAATCGCCGTGGAGGCGAGTACAGCTTCACGCATGAAGACGTTAGGCGACGTATCGGCGTTGAGCAACCGCGATTTCTGCAGCATTTCTGCCGGTGCGACGGAAATGTTCATGTGCCGCCCGGTATGCTCGAATGCTTCCTGGAACGTGAAGTCGGGCAAAAGTTTTTCGAGGACGTTCCAGGTGTCCTCCCTGGTGATTCTGTCGGGCTTGATTGCGGATACGATATGTTCGAACCAGCTCTCCGGCGCATCCTTGCCCGGGATGTGCCCCGGATCAAATATCTTGTGCAGCTCTTCGTCGGTGCTTGCGCACATGATGCTGCCGACTATAGAGCCGCCGCTGGAGCCGGAAATGATGTCTGGAAGCAGGCCTTCCTGCCACAGGGCTCTCACAACGCCCAGATGGATAAAGAGCAGCGTTCCTGAGCCACTCAACATCAGGGCCGAACGACCGAAGCAGTGGCTCGCCCGGCGGAAGAAATCGAGCTTCTCGTCGACGCTGAAACTGTCGACCTCGGGGCTGGCCAGGTGTTCCAGTGCCAGCGCAATTTCCTCGACGTAATCGGTGATCAGGTGCTTCGTACCCACCTTCGCGCGTTCGTAGAGCGCAGAGCTGCCCATGCCGCCCATGTTGCCGTGAATGCCTTCGTTCAGCGCAAAGAGCAGGCTACTGTCATCCTGTCGCTCCCGGCAGCTGCGCAGATGATCCAGGCGCGCACGAATCGAGGCATTATCGTAGTGCTCCGAGTCGTCGACCGTCTTCCAGTCTTGCGCACCAGACTCCTCGTCATGTGCCAATGCGGCTTGTTTCCACTCAGCGTAACTTTCGGCCTCACGCATGGCCGCTTCCAGTCTTTTCAGACGACTACTAAACACCACTATCTGTGTCCTCTGTCAGGCCGCTCCCCTTAATTCTTCCGCCATCATAGCGCGCATTTCGACTTTGCGGACCTTTCCTGTCACCGTCATCGGAAATTCTTCCACGAACCGGACGTACCGGGGAATCTTGAAATGCGATATCTGGCCCTTGCAGAACTCCCGAATGTCGTCTTGAGTGACGGAACTGTCCTTTCTTAGCCGGATCCAGGCGCAAACTTCCTCTCCCATCCTCATATCCGCGACGCCGAAGACCTGGACCTCGCGTATGTCCGGGTGAGTGGACAGGAATTCCTCTATTTCTCGTGGATAAATATTTTCGCCGCCCCGGATGATCATGTCCTTGATGCGTCCCGTGATGCGCACGTAGCCATGTTCGTTCATTGTGCCGAGGTCACCCGAGTGCAGCCAGCCGTCAATTATGGTCTCGGCGGTTTTTTCCTCGTCATTCCAGTAGCCCTTCATGACCGAATAGCCGCGGGTGCAAATTTCGCCCTGCTCACCAATCGGCACGACTCGATCGTTCGCGTCGACAATCTTTACTTCAATATAAGGGATGGGGCGCCCGACAGTCTGTGTCCGGTTCTCCAGTGAATCCTCTGGCAGGGTCATGTGGTTGACCGGGCTCAGTTCCGTCTGTCCGTACGCGATCAGAACATTGTCCATGTGCATGTCGGCGATGATGCGCTTCATCAGTTCCTCGGGGCAGGGGGCGCCCGCGATGATGCCGGTCCGCAGACTGGATACGTCGAACGATTCGAAGTCCGGGTGATCGAGCTCGGTGACGAACATGGTCGGAACACCGTGCAGGGCCGTGCACTGTTCCTCTTCCGCTGCCCTGAGCGTCGACACCGGGTCATAGACGGGGCTGGGCAGTACGATTGCAGCACCGGTCGTAACGCAGGCCAGTACGCCAAGCACCATGCCGAAGCAGTGGTACAACGGCACCGGCATGCACAGTTTGTCCCCTGGCGTAAAACGCATGCCAAGACCGGCGTTATAACCGTTATTAAGTATGTTGCAATGCGTCAGCGTCGCGCCCTTGGGGCTCCCCGTGGTCCCGCTCGTGAACTGGATGTTGATGGCGTCGTCAGGCCCCAGTTCCGTGCTGAATTCTGCGAGTCGTCGCTTGGCATGTTTGCCGCCCAGTTCGCACACTTCCTCGAAATTGAACATTCCCGGCGAGCGGCCATCACCCATGCGAATAACAGTGGTCAGGTGGGGAAGCGTGGCGGCACGGAGGTACCCGGGTTCGCAGGTCGCGATTTCCGGCGCCAGCGCGTTCAACATTTGCAGGTATTCGCTGCTCTTGAATCGCTCGGCCGAGATGATCGCTTTGCACTCGACCTTGTTCATGACGTACTCGAGTTCGAACAGGCGATAGGCCGGGTTGATGCACACCATGATCGCGCCGATCCTGGCAGTCGCAAACTGAGTGAGCACCCACTCATAGCTGTTGGGGCCCCAGATGCCTACTCGGTCGCCGGCTTCGATACCGAGAGATATCAGGCCCGCGGCAAGCCGGTCTACCTGTGCCTGGAACTCACGGTAGGTCCAACGGACATCCTGGAAAGGAACAATCAGGGCGGGACTGTCAGGATTTTCTTCGACGATGCGATCGAAGCAATTGCCGATCGTCTCGTAGAGAAGCTGACCGGATCCTTCGCCGGTCATGTAGCTTTTAGTCAGTTTGATCATGGCAGTATTGTCCTGATAATCCCGGTAGTTGAGTAATGTGGCTAACCCCAATTGACCCTGTATTTTCCGCAGCGGATAGTAGGTGCCATGAACGATATTGCGAGACTGATTGTCCACTCGTCCCTGGGCACCGAGCTGACAGATGCGGAAGTCGAGGTCTTGGGCAGCCTCATGACCGAGCGCCAGCTGGTCGATGGCGACTTTCTCATCAAAGACGGAACCAGCGACGATTCCCTGCACATCATCCTGATTGGAAAAGTCGAGGTCGTAAAGCGCACCGGTGCTGACGATTTTGCCAGCCTTGCTGTTCTCCGCGACGGCGAGCTGGCGGGCGAGCTGAGTTTTGTCGATGGCGCGCCGCACACGGTGGGCCTGAGGGCGCTTTGTGAGACGCACGTACTGTCTCTGACCCGGGCCGCGTTCGAGACCATCATTGATACGCATCCACAGCTGGTCTACAAGGTCATGCGTGCCGTTGCTCGCTCTGCACACCGGATTGTTCACCGGATGAATACCGAGTTTGTAGAACTCAGCAACTACATATTCAAACAGCACGGTCGCTATTAGCAAACCGGGAATGAAAAAAGGGCGCCTCACGGCGCCCTTCGGCTATGCCTCTTCGACCTCGGCCTGTATCTGTTTCAGTTCGTTGGCAGGTACCTCGGCATAATGACTGAAGTCCATCGTGAAGCTACCGTCTCCGGCTGTCAGCGACTTGAGCCTGGAGTGGTATCCCTGCAACTCCTGTAGCGGCACCCGTCCTGAAACGAGCGCACGGTTATCGGGAAGGGCGTCGGTACCCGTGATCATGCCCCTCATTCCGGACAGATCACCTGTGACCCCTCCGACGCAATCGGACGGGACCGAGAACTCAGCATCGACGATGGGTTCCATGACGATTGGTCGAGCCTTCGATACGGCATCGAGGAACGCTTTCTTGCCGGCCTGCACAAACGCAATTTCCTTTGAGTCAACATTGTGGTGCTTGCCGTCGTATACGGTGACCTTGACGTCCTGCATCGGGTATCCAAGTATTGCGCCCTCCTTCATTGCCTGGCGCACGCCATTTTCGACTGCAGGAATGAACTGACTTGGAATGGCACCGCCAACTACGGCACTTCCGAATTCGAAGCCACCGCCTTGCGGAAGTGGTTCGACTCTCAGGTAGA
The DNA here is from genome assembly GCA_041574375.1 of Woeseiaceae bacterium. Taxonomy (GTDB): domain Bacteria; phylum Pseudomonadota; class Gammaproteobacteria; order Steroidobacterales; family Woeseiaceae; genus UBA1847. The sequence continues at coordinate 6,362 of JBFFOS010000047.1, read as the reverse complement.
CCTCGCCGAACTGGCCGGCGCCGCCTGTTTGTTTTTTGTGGCGGTGATGACCTTCGGCCTTTGCCGTGATGGTTTCGCGGTAAGCGATAGAGGGCAGCGATGTCACGAGGTCGAGGTTGTAACGATCCTCGATCTGTTGCAATACCGTTGCAAGGTGGAGTTCCCCCAGGCCGAGGAGCACGACCTCGTTCAGCGCTGCATTGTGTTCGACCTGAACGGACGGATCTTCAGCTTCGGCAACCTGTAACGCATCCGACGTCTTTTGCGCATCGGCATCGTTCTGCGGCCTGATGGCGAGACCGAACATTGGCCGCGGCAACTGGATTGGCTTGAGGTGAAAATGGTCTTCGTCATGTGAGTCGTGCAACACGGCGCCGTAATGCGCCTCGTCGACACGGGGAACTGCGCAGATGTCACCAGGCACGGCGGTTTCGACTTTTGAATGCGTCTCGCCGTTGACTTTAAGCAATTGCGTCGCCTTGAACGGCTTGCGCGCATCGCCGACGAATAACTGGTTGCCGGCATTGATCGTTCCCTGGTGAATTCGGAACACGCCAAGTCGACCCTTGAATGTGTCGATATTGACCATGAATACGTGGGCAATCGCATGTTTGGATGGATCCGGAACCACTTCGACCGGTTCGGCATCGGCACCTTCGGCTTTTAAAAACTTCGGCGGATTCGCCTCGGTCGGATTCGGCATCAGGCGTTCGAATATCTGCAGCAACTGACGGATTCCGACGCCTGTTTCAGCCGAGACGAAGCACACCGGAATCAGGTGTTCTTCGCGCAGGGCCTTTTCGAATGGGTCGTGTAATTGTTCAGCCTCGAGTTCCTCGCCCTGCTCGAGGTACAACTCCATGAGTTCCTCATCGACTTCGACGACCTGGTCGACGATCTGAGTATGCGCTTCCTTGACGGAGCTGAATGCGGTTTCCTCACCCTCAGGCTGGAAAAAACAGTCGACGACGCTGGTGCCGTCCGCAGAAGGCAGGTTCATCGGCAGGCACTCGGGTCCGAACGCTTCCTGGATATCCTTAAAAACCTTCTCCACGTCGACGTGTTCGGCATCGATCTGGTTCACGATAATCATGCGGCACATGCGCTGCTCATGGGCAGCATTCATCATGCGGCGCGCGAGCATCTCGACGCCGGCCTGCGCATTGATGACGATAGCGGCCGTGTCTGCCGCGGGCAGCACCGACTTGGCACGACCGTAAAAGTCGCGGTATCCCGGTGTGTCGATCAGGTTTACGTGGGTTCCCTCGTGATCGAGGTGACAGACTGAGTTGAATTGCGAGTGGCCGATTTCCTTCTCGCGCGGGGTGTAGTCAGAAACCGTAGTTCCTTTTTCTATCGAGCCCTTTTCCGCGATTTTTCCGCCTGCGAACAGCAATGCTTCAGTCAGCAAAGTCTTTCCCGCGTGGCTCGGTCCGACAAGGCAGATGTTACGGATTTCGGCAGTAGAATAGGGCATAAGCGTGTCCTCTCAGTCTTGTTTCAAGCAAGCTTAGCGCACTGTACCAGGACCGAACATTTCGGTTTGTCACCAACCTGGCGGGTGCGGAACCTGCAATTCCGCGAGTGCTAAAGCGTTCTTTTTATGATTTCACCAGCTCTCATTATAAGCGCCAGATTGGCCTCAGGGTCGGCCAATGTGGACAAATCTTCGAGCAATTCGCCTTCATGGAGCAGCAGGTCGGCGACCCAGCCCTCACGAATCTCACCAAAATTGCCGTGTCGGTTGAGCTTACCTGCCATGCGGATAATCTCGGCACTCTCGGAGGTGGCCTGACGCAGCACTTCGGCATTCGACCAGAACTCGGCGCGCTCCGTGAATTCGCGTGGCAGGCCCTGGTACTGGCCGAAGATAAAATCGGTGGAGAAACCCGTGGTGATGTCGTATTTCTTGATGAGCCTGATCAGGTTCTCCTGTCCCGCGCGCACCTGGAGAGCCTTTTCCTTCTGGACGTCGGATAAATTACTCATGCCTACCAGGGAACGGAAAATGACGAGTTGTGTGCTTATTGCCACGTTGTTGGCGGCAACGAGCCTCGCGGTCTTGTCATCGATAAGCAGACCGTGCTCGATACACTTGACGCCGTTCTCAACGAGTCTCGTCACGGCTTCGCTCGTATACGCATGCGCGAGAACGTAGGTGCCCCAGTCGCCGGCCGCCTGCACAGCCGCACGAATTTCCGCAGGGGACGGTTGCAGCGAGTGGATCGGATCGAAGTCGGACATGACGCCACCGCCACCCATGATCTTTATCTGGGTTGCACCATTCTTGAGGTTTTCCCGGACGGCCACCAGCGTAGCGTCAATGCCGTCTGCGAGAATGGCGTTATCGGCAGCCAGGTAGGGGCTGCCACCCGTGTGCGCCGGGTTCCTGTCATGTGGCGCTCGCCAGTCGCCGTGTCCGGCTGTCTGCGACACGATTGCGCCGGAGGGGAATACGCGCGGACCATAAAGCTCACCGGAGTTGAATGCGCGCGCGAGGTCCGGGTGTGTGCCACCCGCATCGCGAATGGTCGTAAAACCATGATCAAGAAAGAATTTTGCTGCGGCAACCGAGCGGGCGCCGACGACCGTTGCGTGTTCGTTGTCCCTGCCCGGTGGTGAGTGCATGCCCAGATGGACGTGCAGGTCGATGAAACCGGGTGTCAGGATGCGGTTGTTGCCCGCAATAACGGTCGCTCCGTCCGGCCCCTCAATCTCATCGCTTGAAATCGTCGCTATCAAGCCGTCGACGACGAGGACGTTTCCGGCCGTCAGTTCCGCATCGACACCATTGAATATTCGAATGTCTTCTATCAGTACGGTGTCGGCATAGGCGGCGAATGAGACGAAGGAAACACAAAGGCTGAGCAGCAAGCGACGCATAGGGTTCTCCAACAATATCTTGTAGTTATTCTGGCCCATACTATCGTGCTAGGCTGCGCCGGACACATCAAGAGGGAGCCCCATGATCAGGATCGCTATTGCAGTATTGAGTTTGTTCGTCGCCGGTCCTGTCTTTGCACAGGCCAAGAGCGTGGACTACAGCGAAGATTATCAGCAGGAAGCGCTGGAAATCTTTCGCAATATCGTCAGTATGCGCACCGCGGAAGGACACGCGATGGTGCCCGCGATGGCCGATTACCTGGCACAGCGATTCCTCGACGCCGGATTCGATGCCGAGGATGTGCGTGTCATTCCGCAGGTCATATCGACAGGCGAGGAAGTCGCCGCGCTGGTCGTTCGTTATCGCGGTAATGGACTGGCTAACAAGAAACCGATTCTCCTCCTTGCCCATATGGACGTCGTCGACGCTATTCGGTCAGACTGGGAGCGTGATCCGTTTACGCTGATCGAGGAAGACGGGTTTTTCTTCGGCCGTGGAACGTCGGACAACAAGACGGGCATTGCTATGCTCACAACGACCTTTGCCAGGTTGTACCGAGAGGGTTTCACGCCGACGCGGGATCTGATTATCGCGTTCACAGGCGACGAAGAGACGTACATGGAATCGATTCAGATGCTGGTGAATGACCACCGTCCCCTGATCGACGCTGAATTCGTTCTCAACTCCGATGGCGGCGGCGGCTATCGTGATCATGACCACAACCCGGTATCGTACCTGCTGCAGGCTGCCGAAAAGACCTACGTTACGTATGAGATCACCATTCGAAATCCAGGCGGGCACAGCTCGCGGCCGCGTGCCGACAACGCAATATATGAACTGGCCACGGTTCTAAAAAACATTGAGCAGTATCGATTTCCCTCTCGCGTCAATGACGTAACGCGTCACTATTTCCGGGAGATGTCGACCCTGGTCGGAGGCGAGCTTGGCCAGGCAATGGGCGCGTACGCAAAGAGCCCCGGGGACCCGGATGCCCAGGACGTTCTCGACACGTATCCTGAAGAGATTGGAAATACCCGAACTACCTGCGTAGCAACGATGCTCAGGGCCGGCCATGCCGAGAATGCCCTGCCGCAATCGGCCACAGCGACGATCAATTGCCGCATATTTCCCGGCGTTCCAGCCGAGGAAGTCGAAGCTCAATTGGTACGTGCCGCGGCAAATCCCGGGCTCGAGATCAAGTCAATCTATCCTGCCAACGAGGGCCCGATGTCGCCGTTGCGGGAAGACGTAACGTCCACCGTTTCGAAGGCCGCAAATGACCACTATGGCGAGGTTCCATTGATTCCACAGATGTCGGCAGGGGCGACGGATAGCCAGTACACGAGGCTGGCGGGCATGCCGTCCTACGGCACCGGTGGCCTTTTCATGCGCCCGGAAGACATGTTTGCGCACGGGCTGAACGAGCGCGTACCGGTGGACTCATTCTTCATGGCACTGGACTATTGGTACCAGGTTCTGACCGAACTGGGTTCGGAGCGCGCACGCTAGGGAGTTGTCAACGCGGGTCGTGAGGTGACAGACCCGCAGGAAAATGGCTTCCGTTGGAGGACCATATTTTCTTGGTGCCATCATGTCTTCTCCCAAAGTAAGTGAGTAATAAGGGAGTCGAGCGGATTCAGGAGCAGAATCGGCCCGGCGAAAACCGGGGCTCGGGCAGGAATCGCTAACGCGAGGTTTGATGCATTGGACCAGGAATTTTGGCAGGGACTTTTACCGATCACCCGGATCGTCCTGCATCCATTGATTCAATACCCTTTTTGCCCCATCGTACGGGCATGAGTGGGAATACCCGAAACCGGGTTCTGGTCGCGAGCCTGTTGTTGTTCAACGAAAAGGGCGAGCCCAGGACAACAACCAATGAAATTGCCAACGAAGTCGACATCAGTCCTGGCAATCTTCATTACCATTTCCGGCGAAAGGAACAGATCGTCGAGGCGCTGCTCGATGCGTTCCAGACGGATGCACAACAGGTGCTGCACCCACCGGATGCAGAAGGCGTTGCCCTCGATGACTTCTGGGTGTTTCTGCATTCGCTGCTTGAGTGTACGGCGGCTTACCGGTTCCTCTTTCGGGATTTTGAGGCTCTCGCGGATACGTACCCGCGCGCGGGACGTGTGCTTGGCAAATTCGCCAGGGGATTAAACGCGGTCTTCGAAATCTACCTGCGTGAACTGGCCCGGGGCGGGTTTCTCAGCCTGACTGATGCCGACGCATCGATGGTTAGCCGCAACCTGGCTGTGATTGCACTGTTTTCCGATCGGTTTGATGGTCTTGTGGGGCATGCGAAGTCCGCGGACGAATCTGCTTTGGGAGTCGCAGGTGCCATACTGAGTATGCTTAAGCCGTTTACGTCCGGCGATGCGGCAGAGCATATGTCGGAACTGGCGTCTCATTACGAGGAATAAAAAAGGGCCACACGAGGTGGCCCTTTAGGCGTTAAGCAACTTAACAGGGGGGGAGAGCTAAGCTGCTTTCTTCAAAGTTTCGCGAACCGTTTCGGTTACGTCCTTGGCTTCCTCTACCACATCTTCCACTTCTTCCTTGATTTCCTTGCGGAATTCTCTGAATGTGGCTTGAATCTCGTCACGAACCTTTTCGCCATCTTTGGCGTACTTGTCGAGTTGTTTGCTTAATTCAGTCTGTATAACTGAAAACAGGCCCAGGCCGGCGAGAAACGTTTTGTTTGCAAGCTTGAACGGTACGGCAATTACGCTGTCTTCGAGCCTGTCAAATGCCGTTTTTTTCGGGGCGGCCTTCTTACGTGTTACTTTCTTCGTGGTCATGTCCTAATTCCTATGCGGCAACTTTCGTTGCAGTCTTCTTAGCCGTGGTGCTGGCTGTGGTTTTGCGGGTGCTCGCGCGCTTGGCGGCCGGCTTCGGTGCCGCTTTTTTCTTAACTACCTTTTTCTTGGCAGCTGGCTTGGCGGCGGGTTTGGCCTGGTCATCAAGAAGCTTGAGAATCTTGTTGAGTTTCTTGTTGATGGCATCGATATCGTTCTTGCTCGGAACATTCAGACGGTCCATCGCGTCAGCTACGCGAGAGTCAAATGCGCTGGTCAACTTGTTGAGCCGCGACCTGTCGCGAACCTGGTCAAGGAGGCCAGTAGCCTTGTCTTGCGCATCTTCTGACATATCGCGAATCACACCCTGAACGTCATCGATCAGAGATTCGGTCTTCTTCGAGGTCTTCTTGCGGAAGCTCTCGCCCTGCTTGACGAGCGAATCAAATGTCTTGGCGCCTTTTTTCTGTGCATTTGACAGAGCGCCGAGTCCAGCGAGAAACGCGTGCTCGAGATTTTCGCCAATCTCGCTAACGAGCGTCTCGTTATCTTTCTGTTTGGTCTTGCCTTTTTTGCCGGCCATTGTGAGTCTCCTCTGAACGGGCTGGTTTCGATGATTGAATCCTAGCTGTTAGGATTAGGGTGTTCACACTAAAAACAGGCCGTCTCCGGACTTT
>JBFFOS010000046.1:0-19015 GCA_041574375.1 Woeseiaceae bacterium | reverse complement strand
GGCCGGATGGGTGTGGCTGTCACATTCATCGCGATTCTCGAGTTGCTGCGTGAGTCTATAATTGAAGTTGTGCAGTCGGAGGACTATGCCCCACTGCATGTTAGAGCGGCGTCTGCCGTGCACTTGGTAACCGATGAGGAGAATGGCGCTGCGCCAGAGCCCCAGGATGAAGTCGGGATTGACACTTAATGGAAGCAACAGAGATTAAGCATTTTATAGAGGCTGCGTTGCTCGCCGCAGGGCGGCCTCTGAACATCGACCAGCTCCAGGGGCTGTTCGACGGGCGTACGGCGCCCGAGAAAGCCGAAATCCGCAAGGCCATTGCAACACTGAACGAAGAGTATGACGAGCGCGGGATAGTTGTTTCGGAAGTTGCGTCAGGTTTTCGCATGCAGGTCAAAGGGGCCATGGCTGATCGCCTGCACAAGCTCTGGGAAGACCGACCGCCTCGCTATTCTCGTGCACTGTTCGAGACCTTGGCGCTGATTGCGTACAGGCAGCCAATAACGCGCGGTGATATCGAAGAAATTCGCGGTGTGACGGTAAGTTCAAACATTGTTCGTCAGTTGCTTGAACGTGACTGGGTTCGAGTCGTTGGTCATCGTGACGTTCCTGGCCGACCGGCCATGTTCGGCACGACCAAAGCGTTTCTCGATTACTTCAGTCTGAGGAAGCTCGATGACCTGCCGCCACTGGCAGACCTGTCAGACTGGGAAAGCCTGCGTGTACAGCTCAACCTCCCGGACGTAGAAGATCAGACGGAGAGCGGCGTAGAAGAGATCGTCGATGCCGCAGCGGCGGATCTGCCGGTTCTCTACCCTGAAGACAACGACGAGGATGAAGCGGAGTATCCCGGTGAAGACGAAGTCGCGGAAGCGTTGGCGAAGGCGGAGGCCGTAAACAGCATTCCGGAGCTACAACCAATAGCCGAGGAGCCCGAGGAACCCGAGGAACCCGAGGCGATCAAGGAGCCCGAGGTCGTCGAGGATGTCGATGAGCCTGAGGAGGCTGAAGCGTCCGAACGAGAGTTGGTTGTGTCCGAGTGGCCCAATCCGGTTGGCTGATCGGATTCAAAAAGTGTTGGCGGCCGCGGGCCACGGCTCACGCCGCAAGGTTGAAACCTGGATTAGGGAAGGTCGTCTTGCAATAGACGGGCGGCTGGCCGAGCTCGGCGATCATATCGAGGGTACAGAGAAAATCACGCTCGACGGGCGCCCTTTGTCTATGAAAGGCATAGCGCAGGATTATCGCCATATCGTCTATAACAAGCCTGGTGATGAGGTTACCTCGCGCGAAGACCCTGATGGCCGCAAACTTGTTTTCGACTCCTTGCCGCGCCTCAAAGGTGCTCGGTGGGTTGCGGTAGGGCGCCTGGATCTTTCAACGACAGGCTTGCTTATTTTCACGACTGACGGCGCTCTCGCCAACGCCCTGATGCACCCATCAACCCAGATCGTGCGCAAATACGCGGTGCGAGTGCACGGTAGTCCGAACGACGCCGAACTCGACGCATTGAAGAAGGGCGTGACGCTCGAAGATGGTCCGGCTCATTTCGATTCGATTGAGCACGGCGGTGGCGAAGGCGCCAATCGCTGGTTCAATGTCTCGCTGAAAGAAGGACGAAACCGCGAGGTGCGCCGACTTTGGGAGGCTGTGGGCTACGAAGTCAGTCGCCTGATTCGTACAGCCTACGGGCCGGTACAATTGCCCAGGCGGTTGCGGCGCGGCAAATACGAGGCGCTCACGCCGGCACAGGTTCGCTCGCTCTATGTTGCGGCAGGCCTCACGCCTCCGGAAAACGTGGTTCCGCATCCAGGAAAGAAAAAGAACCGTACTACCAGGCGTACTACTGGGCGTCGAAGCTCTCGCCGGTAATCCCTTTGCTATCCGGTCCCAGCAAGAAAATATAAGGCGCCAGAATCTCCTCGGGCCGCTTTAATGCGTTGCGATCTTCGGCGGGAAAGGCGGCCAGCCTCATGCTTGTGCGTGTCGCGCCAGGATTAATGCAGTTTGACCGCAGTTTGCCGTGCCGGTGCTCATCCGCAAGTACCTGCGAAAACCCCTCGGTGGCGAATTTCGAAACGGCATAGGCACCCCAATGAGCGCGCCCGGTCCGACCGACTCCGCTGCTTGTGAAAATGACGGACGGGTCGGCTGATTCCTGCAGCAGTGGGAGAAACACCTGTGTCATGGCAAATATCGACGTGACGTTCACGTGCATGACTTTCTGCCAGAGCACGGCATCGTATTGTTCTATGGAATAACGTTCACCAAGGATACTGGCATTCAGGACGAGGCCGTCAAGCCTGCCAAACTCCGCCTCAATACTCTGCGCCAGTGTCGTGTAGGACTCCGCGTTGGCTGACTCGAGATCCATGACGGCAATGGAAGGTCGAGGGGCACCTTCGATGTCCTCAATGGTGTCGTATAGCTTTTCCAGTTTCGGCACGCTGCGGCCATGCAGAATGACCTGGGCGCCCAGGCTTGCCGCGTGCAGTGCAAGCGCTTTGCCGATACCGTCACTGGCCCCCGTGATCAGGATGATGCGATCGCGGAGAATATCGCCGGGGTACGTGTACTTGCGTGGGTCGATGCTCAAGAATCGTTTCCTTCAATCATGCTTCGCGGAACAGGCTCCACTGATTCGAGCTTTTCAATCTCTTTCTTGGCGTGCACGCCGAGTTCGGTGAATTTTCGCGCCCCTGGCAATACGTTGCGTTCCAGTGAACCAACAGCCTTGTTGTAGTTCTCGACGCTGCTCGCAAGTTGGCGCCCGACACGATTCATGTGCGTGACGAAGGTGCCGAGTCTGCCATACAGGTCCTCGGCAAGCACACGGATTTCCTTGGCGTTATCCGCCAATGCCAGCTGCCGCCAGCCGTAAGCGACGGCTTTGAGAAGAGCCACGAAACTGGTCGGAGTCGCGAGAATGATCTGCTGCGACAGTGCGTACTCGATAAGGTCGGGTTCCTGGCTGAGCGCCGCACTCAGGAACTGATCGCCAGGGATGAACAGGATGACGAACTCCGGGCTCTCATCAAACTGCTTCCAGTAGGCTTTTGATGACAACAGACGTATGTGCGCTCGTACGTTTTTTGCATGCCGTTCCAAACCGAGTTTACGTTGCGCATCGTCCTCGGCTTCAACGGCAGCCAGGTAGGCATCCAGCGGTGTTTTAACGTCGACGACGAGCTGCCGCTTATCGGGCATGTTCACAATCATGTCAGGCCGAATGACGCCTTCACCGGCAACAGTGTGTACCTGCTCGATAAAGTCACAATGCTCGACCATGCCGGCCAGTTCAACGAGACGCCGCAGTGTGATCTCACCCCACTGTCCGCGCACTTCAGGACGACGCAGGGCCTTGACGAGATTCTGGGTTTCCTGCGTCAGGGATTTCTGACTGAGCTGCATGGATTCGAGCTGGTTCTTGATGCCGCCGTAGGCTTCACTTCGGGCTTTCTCGAGTTCCGCAATCTGCTTTTGGGAGGCATCCAGGGCGTCCCTGATCGGCTTGACGAGGTCCTCCACCGCTTTCTCACGTTCACCAAGTTCGCGTTTGGCCTTTTCCTGCTGTGTCTCGAATTTCTGCCCGGCCAGCTGCAAGAATGTATCGCTATTCGCGCGCAGCGAGCGGTTGGAGATGTCAGCAAAGACCTGTGTCAGTTTCGCATTGGCGATTTCAAATGCTGCTTCCCGTTCCGCTTGCAGCGCTTCCTGATTCTTGAGACTGGCCAGGGCCTGTTCCAGGTCGTTGAGCAGCCGATTTCTGCGCCGCCGAGCGATGAGCCACATGATGAGCAGGCCTATGAGCAAGCCGATACCCAAGGCTGGCGCGCCAACTTCGAGATAAACGGGGTTCATCGTGACAGAAATCATCAGGGCTGAAGGTTAACTGCTTGGAGCACGATTTGGGCAAGTTCTTCTGTATCGGGCGCGATGATGTCGGCACCCCATTCACGCGGGTCATCATCTTCGGTGATATAGCCATAGGTGGCGGCGATGGTAGCCATGCCTGCGCGTAGACCAGCCTCGATATCGCGTGCGGCATCGCCAATGTAGATCGCTCGATGGGTCTCGACGCCTGCGATGTCGCAGGCCAACAGCAGTGGTGCCGGATCAGGTTTGCGCACCGGAAGCGAGTCGCCGCTGACAGTGCAGGCACTGCGCGCAGCAAGCCCCAGGCATTCGAGCAATGGATTGGTCAGGCTCTCCGGCTTATTCGTCACGACGCCCCAGGGACAGCCGAGGCTGTCGAGTTGATCGAGGAGGGTGTCGAGGCCGGCAAATACGGAGGAGGCCTCACAAAGGGATTCCGCGTACCGCTCCAGAAACTCATTATGGAGATCGTCACCGAACTCGATATGTACCTCGGGAAAACCAAGGCGCAAAAGCCCGATTGCACCGTTCGATACATGAGAGCGCCCAAGGGCATAGTCAACCTGATCGATACCGTGCGTCGTCTGCATAGCCTGGAGAACCGCAACCATGTCCGGTGCGGTGTCCACCAGGGTCCCGTCGAGATCGAACAGCACGGCTTGGAAGTAGCCGTCCTCCATTTGCGTCAGGCTACTCACTCGCCGGTCGCTGGAAGTACATCAGGTAGTTGACGTCGAGATTTGGCCCGAGCGAATACTCTTTGGTAAGCGGGTTGTAGTGCATGCCGATACTTGAGCGGAGTTGCAGACCAGCTTCACGTGCCCAGCTTTCGAGTTCTGAAGGTCGGATGAATTTGCTGTAGTCATGTGTTCCGCCAGGAATCAGTTTCAGGACATACTCCGCACCGACGATAGCAAACAGGAAAGACTTTGGATTGCGATTGATCGTCGAAAAGAACGCGGATCCACCGGGTTTCAACAACTCGGCGCAGGAACGGATAACCGCCGACGGATCGGGGACATGCTCAAGCATTTCCAGGCAGGTCACAACGTCGTAAGTGCCCGGTTCTGACGCGGCTAATTCCTCCGCCGTTGATCGCTTGTACTCCACCTCAGCGCCGGATTCGACCTGATGCAAGCGGGCTACCGCGAGAGGACCTTCGGCCATGTCGATGCCCGTGACGGTAGCGGCCGCTGCCGCCATGGATTCAGCGAGGATGCCGCCACCACAGCCGATATCAACGACTTTGCGGCCCGCCAGTTCCGCATGTTGCCGAATCCAGTCGAGACGCAGCGGATTGATCTCGTGCAGTGAACGAAACTCACCCTCAATGTCCCACCAGCGAGATGCCAGCGAATTAAACTTCGCCAGTTCGCCAGGATCGACGTTGTCGTAAGTCGTGGTTGTCATCGGTGTACCTATTGTATTTCGCCAGTGGCCGCGATGCGCTCGCGCCACTCATTGCCACGGGCGAGCAGATCATCCGTATCTATGTGGGCAAATCGACCATTATCCAGCTGATGGCGCCCTGCAACCCAGACATCAGTCACCTGGTCCGATCTTGCAGCATAGACAAGTTGTGATACCACATCGTAAACCGGTTGACTGTTCAAGCGGTTCAGGTCGACACAGATCAGGTCAGCACACTTGCCGGCCTCGATTGACCCGATCCTGTGCTCGAGGCCAAGTGCGCGTGCTCCGCCCATCGTCGCCATGTGCAGCGCTTCATTAGCGGTAACGACCGATGCGTCACCGGATGTCGCCTTGGCAAGCAAGGCGGCCGTGCGCATTTCCGAGAACAGGTCGAGCATATTGTTACTGGCGGCGCCATCCGTGCCAAGCGCAACATTGACCCCTGTTCGTCGATAGCTCGAGATCGGCGCGATGCCGCTGGCCAGTTTCAGGTTTGAATTCGGGCAGTGAGCGACGCTCACCCCGGCCTCGGCGAAGTGTGCAATCTCGTCCTCATTCATGTGGACAGCGTGGACGGCAAGAAGTGACGCGTTGACCAGGCCCGCATCGAGCAGACGCTGGAATGGTCGTTTGCCTTTCTCACGCATTGAAATATCAATCTCGGCCGCGGACTCGTGCAAATGGATCTGAACTCGTACGTCGAGTTGATCGGCGAGTACACGCAAGGCAGCGAAGGACTCATCGGATAGCGCGAAAGTCGAATGGGGCGCGAATGCCGTCTCGATCAACGGATGGTCAGCGTATGGGTCGTGCACGAGATCGGCGCCTTTTTGCAGATACTCCTCAGCATTTGCCGCCCAGCCAGTCGGGAAATCGACGACAGGCGTGGCAATGACCGCCCGCATAGACAGGTCTACGGCGGCCTCAGCGACGATCTCAGGGAAGAAGTACTGGTCACTAAAGCAGGTGGTGCCACCGCGCAACATCTCCGCAATGGCGAGTTCTGTGCCATCCCGGACCATCTCCGCGCTGACCCAGCGCCGCTCGGCGGGCCAGATTCCCTCGTGCAGCCACGCTTCAAGCGGCATATCGTCGGCGAGTCCCCTGAACAGGGTCATCGCCGCATGGGTGTGCGTGTTTACCAGTCCCGGCAACAGGACATGGCCCGGACGCTCGACGAGCACGCTCGGCTGGAATTGCGCCTTCGCCTGAGCCACGGGAAGTACCGCGACGATACGACCGTCGGATATCGCCACGGCACGGCCTTCAAGGACCTCGTCGGCAGGAGCCATGGGGATACACCAGCGAGGTATAATCAGGGTGTCACAATGCTGCATAGTCGCCGCAGTATACGCGTCGCACCGGGCAGCGCCAGCGCTGCGTTTTAGGGTGTTTTATGCTCTTGAAAAACTGCTGTTTCAGGGGCGTCTGTGGTATTATTTCGGTCCAGTTAAGTCGCCTCAAATCCGGATCAATCTGACCTTTGGATTCCACCTCATAGGGGGCGGGACCGCACTCGGATTTTGGGCCTGAAAAGCAGGGAATTATGTCTGAAGTAGCTCAGGAACTGTTGTCCGTAAGCCTCGAAGAGGAGATGCAGCAGTCCTATCTCGACTATGCGATGAGCGTCATCGTCGGTCGTGCGTTGCCCGATGTCAGGGATGGCCTCAAACCGGTTCATCGTCGCGTATTGCATGCGATGCGTGAGCTTGGCAACGATTTTAACAAGCCGTACAAGAAATCGGCCCGTGTCGTCGGTGATGTCATCGGTAAATACCACCCGCATGGTGATTCCGCCGTGTATGACACCATTGTCCGTATGGCCCAGCCGTTCTCGATGCGTTACATGCTGGTCGATGGCCAGGGTAACTTCGGCTCGGTTGATGGCGATTCGCCGGCTGCCATGCGTTACACCGAAGTTCGTATGGCCAAAGTGGCGCACGAGCTGCTGGCTGATATCGACAAGGAAACCGTTGAGTTCGTCGAAAACTATGACGGCTCTGAATCGGAGCCGTCGGTCATGCCGACGCGCATCCCGAACCTGCTCGTCAATGGTTCCTCAGGCATTGCTGTCGGCATGGCGACGAACATTCCGCCGCACAACCTCAACGAGGTTATCAGTGCCTGCCTGGCGCTGATCGAGGACCCGTCCATTGAGGTGCCGGGCCTTATGGAACACATACCCGGTCCCGATTTTCCGACGGCCGGCATTATCAATGGTGCGCAGGGAATTTATTCCGCCTACCAGACAGGGCGCGGACGGGTGCATATTCGTGCCCGCACGAACGTCGAGACGATCAATGCTCGCGGCAAAGAGGCGATTATCGTCACCGAACTGCCTTACCAGGTAAACAAGGCACGCCTGATCGAAAAAATTGCCGACCTGGTGCGGGAGAAGCGCATCGAAGGTATCAGCGAACTGCGTGATGAGTCCGATAAAGACGGCATGCGTATCGTGATCGAGCTCAAGATGGGGGAGGTCAGCGACGTGGTGCTGAATAACCTTTACAAGCAGACCCCCATGCAGAGCGTGTTCGGAATCAACATGGTGGCCCTGCACGAAGGTCAGCCGAAGCTGCTGAACCTCAAGCAGGTGCTGGAGGCGTTCCTGACGCACCGTCGTGAGGTAGTTACGCGACGGACAATTTACGATCTTCGCAAGGCCCGCGATCGTGCCCACGTTCTGGAAGGACAAACCGTTGCCCTGGCCAACATCGATGAGGTCATAGCGCTCATCAAGGCATCAGCATCTCCCGCCGACGCCAAGACCGGCCTCATGGAACGCACCTGGGAGCCCGGTGCAGTCACTGGCATGCTGGAACGTGCGGGCGATACCGATACCCGGCCCGATGAACTGGTCGACGGCAGTGGTCTGGCCGATGGCAAGTACCGACTCTCGGCTGTCCAGGCACAGGCAATTCTCGATTTGCGACTGCATCGCCTTACAGGTCTCGAGCAAGACAAAATAATTAATGAATACAAAGAAATACTGTTAAAAATTAAACAATTTTCTGACATTCTTGGAGACCCGGATTTACTTCTTGATGTGATCCGCAGCGAATTGAACGACGTCCGGGATGCGTTCGGTGACGAGCGCCGCACAGAGATTGTTCAGGATCATTCCGACCTGAGTGTCGAAGACCTGATTCCCCAGGAAGAGGTGGTTGTCACGCTGTCCCATGGTGGGTACGCCAAAGCGCAGCCCATCGATGTATACCAGGCCCAAAAGCGGGGCGGACGTGGGCGATCGGCAACGAAGGTCAAGGACGAAGACTTTATCGACAACCTGTTCGTGGCCAACACGCACGATACGATCCTGTGCTTTTCGAGCCGCGGCAAGATTTACTGGCTAAAGGTGTACCAGGTCCCACAGGCCAGCCGGGGCTCGCGTGGTAAACCGATTGTGAATCTCTTGCCGCTCGACGAAGGCGAGCGCATCAATGCGATATTACCGATCAAAGAATACGCCGAAGGGCATTTCGTATTCATGTCTACCTCCGGCGGAACGGTCAAGAAGACCCCGCTCAGCCAGTTTTCGCGTCCGCGCGCCAGCGGCATCATTGCTATTGATCTGCGTGGCGATGACAAGCTGGTCAATGTTGCGATTACCGACGGCAATGCAGAGATTCTGCTGGTCGGGAGCCACGGAAAGGCGATTCGATTTGCCGAAGCGGATGTTCGGCCCATGGGCCGTGGTGCGGCCGGTGTACGCGGCATCAAATTGCCAGAAGGGCACGAGGTTATTGGCCTGACGATTATCCACGACGGGCTGATTCTGACCGCGACCGAGAATGGCTACGGCAAGCGAACGGCTGTCGATGAATTCCCTGTGCAAGGGCGTGGCGGCCAGGGTGTCATTGCGATTCAGACGACAGACCGAAACGGCAGAACGGTCGGCGCAGTCCAGGTCGCCGATGAAGACGAGATCATGTTGATCAGCTCGAACGGCACGCTGGTCCGAACCGGAGTTGAGGATATATCCATCATGGGCCGCAACACACAGGGTGTGCGCCTGATCCGGGTTGAATCCGGTCAACGGCTGGTTGGGTTAGCACGTATTGAATCGATCGAGGATGAGGACGAATAATTACTCGCTTGGCTGGTGCAATCTCGTGCGCGAATCGTAACAATACCCAACCCTATCTAATCTTCAGCTGACCAGGAAAAGCAGCGTCATGTCTCGTGTCCACAATTTCAGTGCCGGCCCGGCCGCACTGCCTCTGGAAGTACTCGAAACCATCCGCAATGATCTTCCGGACTGGCTTGGCTCAGGCATGTCTGTCATGGAAGTCAGCCACCGCAGTAAAGACTTCGTGGAGTTGGCGGCACGAGCCGAGTCGAACTTGCGTGAACTGATGCGCATTCCCGACGATTACAGCGTCCTGTTTCCGCAGGGCGGTGCCACGATGCAGATGGCTATGGCGCCTTTGAACCTCACAGTGCCTGGCGATACGGTTGACTACGTCGTAACCGGAAGCTGGGGAAAAAAGGCTGCGGGCGAGGCGGCGAAGTTCTGCAGCGTTAATATGGCTGCCGATGCATCAGACCGGAAGTTTACCTACATCCCGGCGGAGTCCGAGTGGCAACGCTCTACCAGTGCGGCCTACCTGCATTACACCCCCAACGAGACAATTGCCGGCGTCGAATTCCACTTTGTGCCGGGTGGTGATGTACCGCTGGTTGCGGACATGTCCAGCAATATCCTCTCGCGCCCGATCGATGTGAGCCAGTTTGGTGTCATCTATGCCGGGGCGCAAAAGAATATCGGCCCGGCCGGCATCACGCTCGTCATTGTGCGTAACGACTTGCTGGAAAAGGCGCGGCCGGCGAATCCCCACCTGATGACATGGAAATCCTACGCTGAGTCGGATTCGATGACGAATACGCCGCCGACATTTGCGTGGTACGTAGCGGACCTGGTGTTCCAGTGGCTGAAGGACCAGGGCGGCGTCGAGGCGATGGGGAGCATCAACGAACGCAAATCGACGAAGCTCTATGCAGCAATCGATGCGTCGGACTTCTACACCAACCCGGTTGCCAAAGACTGCCGGTCAAGAATGAACGTGCCGTTCATTCTCGCGGACGATGCGCTTGATGCGAAGTTCCTCGAAGAGTCCGCAGCTGCGGGATTGGCGAACCTCAAGGGGCACCGCTCGGTTGGCGGTATGCGTGCATCCATATACAACGCGGTGAACGAAGAAGCAGTTGCGGCATTGATTGCATTCATGGCGGAATTCGAAAGGAAAAACGGGTAACTATGTTTAAAATTCTGACGTTAAATAACATCGCGGTTGAGGGACTGCGCCGCCTGCCTCGTGAACGATACGAGGTTGCCTCGGAGATCGCACACCCGGACGCTATCCTGTTGCGCTCTCACAATATGCACGATATGGATATTCCGGAGACGGTCGCGGCCGTTGGCCGGGCGGGCGCCGGAACCAACAACATTCCCTGTGATGCGCTGGCGCACCGTGGCGTGCCCGTTTTCAATGCGCCGGGAGCGAACGCAAACGCCGTCAAGGAACTGGTCATTGGTGGCATGCTGATGGGGGCACGTAATCTTGCCAATGCGCGTGAGTACGTCAAGACGCTGACAGAAACGGGAGACGACCTCAAGAAAGCGGTTGAAGCGGGAAAGAAGCAATTCGTCGGCTTCGAATTGCCCGGCAAGACTATTGGTGTCATCGGGTTGGGTGCCATAGGCGTGGAAGTGGCAAACGCTGCGCTTGCGCTTGGCATGAAGGTTGTCGGTTTTGATCCGGCGATCACCGTGACGAATGCTTGGCAGTTGTCCTCCGGTGTCGAGCAGGAGGAGACGCTCGACCAGTTGTTCCAGCATGCGGACTTTGTAACCTGTCATGTGCCGCTGCTCGATGCGACACGAAGCATGGTCACTGCCGATCGCCTGGCGCTCATGAACGACGGCGGCGTCCTGATAAATTTTGCGCGTGGTGGGGTGGTTGATGATGCAGCCGCGCTGGCAGCGCTTGATAGCGGCAAGCTGCACGCATTTGTAACCGATTTCCCGACGCCGGAACTGATTGCGCATCCGAAAGTCGTTGCGCTGCCGCACCTCGGCGCGTCAACGGGTGAGGCCGAAGAGAACTGCGCCATCATGGTGGCGGAAAACATCAAGGACTACCTGGAAAACGGCAACATTCGGTACTCGGTTAACTATCCGCATGCGCGGATGCCGAGGTTGGATGCGTGGCGGATTACCATTGCGAACCGGAATGTTCCGAACATGGTCGGCCAGATTTCGACCCGCATCGCTGATGCCGGTCTTAATATCGAGGATCTGCTCAACAAGTCGACTGGCGACCTGGCGTACACGATCGTCGACGTTAATGGCGAGCCTTCGGACGAGCTGCTTGGTGCGCTTCGGTCGATTGACGGCGTTCTGGCGTTGCGAAATCTCGGTAAGCCTGTAACCTGAGGATTCCTCTAAGGTTTTCACATAGGAATAGCATGACGGGCGGTGATGAGAAAGCGGGCGCGCCGAATCTGGACGAGATACGCAAGGAAATCAATGAGATTGACGAGCGTCTCCAGGCCCTGATCAATGACAGGGCAAAGATCGCGCAACAGGTTGGAGTAGCCAAGGGCGACCTCGCGTCGGCCGTCGATTACTACAGGCCGGAGCGTGAGGCGGAAGTGCTGCGCAAGGTGCTGGACCGGAATGACGGCCCGATGCGCGACGAGGAAATGCTGCGGCTTTTCCGCGAAATCATGTCCGCATGCCTGGCTCAGCAGGAACCCCTCAAGATCGGTTTTCTCGGCCCGGAAGGTACGTTCACGCAAACGGCCGTCCACAAGCATTTCGGTCACTCCGTTCGCGCACTTCCTTTTCACACGATTGATGAGACGTTCCAGGAAGTCGAGTGTGGGGCAGCTGACTTCGGCGTGGTTCCGATCGAGAACTCGACTGAAGGGTCCGTTAATAACACCCTGGACATGTTCCTGACATCGCCGCTCAAGATAGCGGGCGAGATCGAGCTCAAGATCGAGCAGCACCTGATGAGCAAGAACAAGGGGCTCGACAAGATTGAACGTATATGTGCACACGAGCAGTCGTTGGCTCAGTGTCGTGGCTGGATTCGTGAGAACCTGCCGCACGTCGAACTCATCGGCATGTCGAGCAATGCGGCCGGAGCCCGCCGCGCGCGGGACGAGGAAGGAACTGCCGCGATCGGACCGGACGTTGCAGCCGACGTGTATGAACTCGAGATCCTGGTCAACAACATTGAGGATCGGCCGGATAATGCGACTCGCTTCCTGGTCATTGGCCGCAACCTGCTTGCTCCCAGCGGCGACGACAAGACGACATTGTTGCTTTCGACCAGCGATACGGCTGGTGGAGCGGGGGTGCTGCACAGTCTGCTGCAGCCGCTCGCAACACATGGCGTTAGCATGACGCGCATCGAGTCGCGGCCTTCACGACGCAAGAAATGGGACTACGTGTTTTTTATCGACGTGGAAGGCCACGCGGAAGAATCACCGGTAGCTGATGCCTTGGCCGAGCTCGAGAAGAGCGCCTCGCTGTTCAAGGTGCTTGGCGCCTACCCAAAGGCCATAGGCTGACACGCCTGCGCGATGGACTTCAGAGTCACGCCATCACGGCTTCACGACGCCACGATCACCGTCCCGGGCGATAAGTCGATTTCACACCGTGCGCTGATGCTCGGGAGTATCGCCGAGGGCCGCACCGACGTATCCGGCTTCTTGTCGGGCGAGGACTGCCTCGCGACTGCTGCGGCAATGCGCGCACTTGGCGTCACGATCGAACAACCGGATGCGACGTCGCTCCTTATACAAGGTGTCGGTCGTGATGGCTTGCAGGCACCCGACCAGGATATTGATCTTGGTAACTCGGGAACGGCCATGCGACTGCTGGCGGGTCTGCTCGCCGGCCAGCGCTTCTCCTGCACCCTGACCGGGGATGAGTCCCTGACCGGTCGGCCCATGGGGCGAATCATCAAACCACTGACCTTGATGGGTGCTGCGATTGAAAGCGATTGCGATGGTACGCCACCATTGCAACTGTCGGGTGGTCTCAAGCTACACGCCATTGACTACGACCTGCCGATCGCGAGTGCGCAGGTGAAGTCGGCACTGCTTCTGGCCGGCCTGTACGCGGAAGGACGAACTTCGGTCACGGAGCCAGCGGTTACGCGCGATCACACGGAACGTATGCTGGCCTCGATGGGCGCGGACCTATCCGTTGAGAACGGCACTGTCTCGATCGTGGGCGGGCAGGATTTGCGAGGTTGCACGGTCGAGGTTCCGGGGGACCTGTCATCAGCAACCTTCATAATCCTTGCTACATTATTGTCTCAAGATGCGGATATTCTTATAGAAAATGTAGGAATAAACCCGACCCGAACGGGCGTTATCGACATCCTGAAGGGGATGGGGGCGAATCTCGCGCTTGAGAATCGCAGGTCGCTCGGGCAGGAACCGGTCGCGGATTTGCGGGTTCGAGCCTCACAACTCCACGGTGGACCGGTGGACCCAGCACTCGTGCCGCTCGCGATCGACGAATTTCCGGCCCTGTTCGTTGCGGCAGCCGCGGCAAAGGGCAAGACAAGCTTTTCCGGACTCGAGGAACTGAGGGTCAAGGAGAGTGATCGCATCTCGGCCATGGCTGATGGCCTGCGGCGGCTTGGTATCCAGGTTGAGGAAACACCTGACGGTGCGGCGGTGCACGGAGGGCGATTCACGGGTGGTGAAGTTGAGAGCTACCATGACCATCGCGTGGCCATGTCGCTGGCCATTGCGGGCACCATCGCCGATGGCGAGGTGCTTGTTCGCGGTGTAGACAATGTAGACACGTCGTTTCCCGGGTTCATGGATCTCATGAACAGCCTTGGCGCTCACATAGCGACGGATGACGGGGAAGTGCGGTGACCATCCCCGTGATAGCGATTGACGGACCCAGCGGCTCCGGGAAAGGGACGATTGCCCGCCGGGTCGCCAACGCATTGGGTTACCACCTGCTGGACAGCGGCGCGTTGTACCGCCTGGTGGCCTTGTCGGCCCGAAAATCAGGCGTTTCGCTCCAGGATAGCGAAAAACTGGCGCATTTGGCCGTTGAGCTGGACGTGCGATTCGATAGTGACGAGGGCGGTGAAGAGCGAATCTGGCTCGGCGAAGAGGACGTCACCGGCGAAATCAGGACCGAGGAGGCGGGTGCCGGGGCTTCTGCTGTGGCCCAGATTCCGGCGGTTCGGGAGGCTCTTTTTGAGCGCCAGCGGGCGTTTCAGCAGCCCCCGGGACTGGTCGCTGACGGGCGTGATATGGGTAGCCACGTGTTCCCCGATGCGGCACTGAAGGTCTTCCTTACAGCGAGCGCCGAGGAGCGTGCCCGGAGGCGCCATAAGCAGTTGAAAGACAAGGGCTTGGATGTTAGCCTTGCCGCCCTTTCGCGGGACATAGAGGACCGTGACAGACGCGATTCCGAGCGATCGGTAGCGCCACTCCGGCCGGCAGAGGACGCCAGAATTCTGGATTCTTCCGGTCAGTCCATCGAGGCAGTGACAAATACTGTGCTCGACTGGGTCGCCAACCTCTAAATACCTTTGAAGGTTTAATGGACGGGATCGAACAGGATGTTCGCTCCTTTTTTGTAATGACCGTCAGTCACAGGACGTGACAAGACGCTAATTGGGTGGGAGTGAGTACTCCCTTGGTTTATTAACATGTCTGAAAGTTTTGCTGAATTATTTGAAGAAAGTTTTGCCAGTCAACAAATAAAACCGGGTTCCATCATCACCGGTACCGTTGTTGCGGTAAACGACGATGTTGTCATCGTCAGTGCAGGTCTCAAGTCAGAGGCCGTAATCCCCTTAGAGCAGTTTAAGAACGACAAGCGCGAAGGCGAGATCTCTGTTGGAGATGAAATCGAAGTCGCGCTCGATGCCGTTGAAGACGGCTTCGGTGAGACCAAGCTTTCCCGTGAGAAAGCGATCCGCGCACGTACCTGGATTGAGCTTGAGAAGGCTTTCGAAGCAGGTGAAGTTGTCGAAGGCGTGATCAACGGTCGCGTCAAGGGTGGCTTCACGGTCGAGATCGACAATGTCCGTGCATTCCTGCCGGGCTCGCTCGTCGATGTTCGCCCGGTACGCGATCCTGGTTACCTCGAAGGCAAGAGCCTCGAGTTCAAGGTCATCAAGCTCGACCAGCAGCGCAACAACGTGGTTGTTTCGCGTCGTGCGGTTGTCGAGACGGAATACTCTGCAGAACGCGAGAAACTGCTCTCCGAGCTGCAGGAAGGCAACACCGTCAAGGGTATCATCAAGAACCTCACCGACTACGGTGCGTTCGTTGACCTTGGTGGAATCGATGGCCTGCTGCACATCACCGATATGGCCTGGAAGCGTGTCAAGCACCCTTCCGAGGTTGTTGAAGTGGGTCAGGAGATAGACGTCAAGATTCTCAAGTTTGACCGTGAACGCCAGCGCGTTTCACTGGGCATGAAGCAGCTTGGTGATGATCCGTGGCAGGATCTCGCTCGCCGCTATCCGCCGCAGACGCGCATCTTCGGCAAAGTTACGAACATTGCCGACTACGGTTGCTTTGTTGAGATCGAGGACGGCGTTGAAGGCCTTGTTCACGTATCGGAGATGGACTGGACCAACAAGAACGTCAATCCGTCGCGCGTTGTGTCGGTTGGCGAAGAAGTTGAGGTCATGGTCATCGAAATCGACGAGGAACGTCGTCGTATTTCGCTGGGTATCAAACAGTGCAAGTCCAACCCATGGGCCGAGTTCTCCTCGACCTTCAACCGCAACGATAAGGTATCGGGCCAGATCAAGTCGATCACGGACTTCGGTATCTTCATCGGTCTCGACGGCGGTATCGATGGTCTCGTGCACCTGTCCGACATTTCCTGGGATCTTCCGGGCGAGGAAGCCGTTCGCAATTACAAGAAGGGCCAGGAGATCGAGGCAGCCGTGCTGGCTATCGACTCGGAACGCGAGCGCATTTCGCTGGGTATCAAGCAGCTCGAGAAAGACCCGTTCTCGAACTGGCTGGCAGTCCATCCGAAGAACTCGATCGTCAAAGGCACGGTCACCGAAGTCGATGCGCGTGGCGCACTGGTCGATCTTGGTGACGGTGTGTTCGGTTCACTCCGCGCATCTGAACTGGCCCGAGGACGGGTTGAGGACGCGCGTACGATGATCAAGGTTGGTGAAGAGGTGGAAGCCAAGTTCACGAACGTCGATCGCAAGAACCGCACGATTGCGCTTTCGATCAAAGCCAAGGAAGTTCACGAGGAGCAGGAAGCAGTCAGCAGCTACAAGTCTGATGTTGCTGCAGCGCCCGTGGGCACCACGCTTGGCGACCTTCTGAAGGAAAAAATGTCCGGCGGAAGCAAATAATAAGTAAAAAAGGTAGCCCAGACGGCAGTGTCTGGGCTACTATTGCCTTTAATATCCGTGGGTTACGCTAATTCGGCGATACGGAAAAAGGTAAAATGACAAAATCAGAACTGATAGAAGCGATCTCGCGCAAGCAAAAACACCTTCCGGCCAAGGATGTCGAATTGGCTGTGAAGCACTTGCTGGACCTGATGAGTGACTCCCTTGCAAAGGGCCAGCGTATAGAGATTCGCGGCTTCGGTAGTTTCTCGCTGCATTACCGTCCCCCCCGCATTGGGCGCAATCCCAAGACCGGTGAGGCGGTTGCCCTGTCAGGCAAGTACGTGCCGCACTTCAAACCAGGCAAAGACCTGCGTGAACGCGTCAACGAAAGCCGCCATTTCCCGATCAAGAGTTGATCCGCCGCGGCATCAGGCCGCATCATAGCTTTGTGAATTACCGGATCTGCGGGGCAGACGCATGCTTAAACGTATTGGCTTGGTGATACTGATCGTATTGATTGCGATCGTCATGCTGGCATTCACCATGGGCAACACCGGCATGATCGATATTGACCTGATGTTCACCAGGGTCAATACATCCATTCCGCTGGCATTTACAGTCGCCTTTGCTCTGGGTTGGTTGTTCGGCATTCTGTGCATGGGATTCTTTGCCCTGAAACTCATTAACGAGCGCCGCGTGCTGCGGCGATCCCTCAGACTGACCGAAAACGAGGTCAGCAGTTTGCGCAGCCTGCCCCTAAGCGATGCCGACTGAATCAACGTTTCTGCTTGCAGGACTGTTCCTGCTGCTGGCGGCAGCTGGCTGGGCAATGGGCAGGTTTGGTGAACGTGATGAGGAAGACGCGCCTCCGCCTCTGAATATCGATTATCTCAAGGGCCTCAATTTTCTCCTCAACGAACAGACGGATCAGGCACTGGAACATTTCCTGCGCATGGTGCGTGTCGACGACAAGACGATAGAGACTCATTTCGCGCTGGGAAGCCTGTTTCGACGACGCGGCGAGGTTGATCGCGCGATACGTATTCATCAAAACATTATTGCGCGCCCTGACCTGGCGGCGGAGCAACGCGACCAGGCGTTGTACTCCCTGGCCAAAGACTACCTCGCCGCAGGCTTGCTGGATCGTGCGGAGAAGCTGTTTGCGAGGCTGTCGGAAGGCTCTCGTTACCAGGTTCAGGCGCTGGAAGCGCTGTGTGGCATTTACGAGCAGGAAAAAGAATGGCAGAAGGCGATCGATGCCGGCAGCCGACTCGAAGTGCTCGGAGGACGTTCCCTCAAGCTCGAGATTGCCCATTATTACTGTGAGCTGGCCGAGGCGGCCGCAGCCTCTGGTGATTACGCATCGGCTCGGAAGTTCGTCAAGAATGCACAATCGGGGCGTCCGCGTACCATGCGCGGGGCGCTGACACGGGCGCATATTGCCCGCGATACGAACGACAACAAAACGGCGCTCAAGCTTTATCACCGCATCATCGACGAGAATACCTACCTCATCGCCGAAACCTTGCCGGAAATCGTCGCGATCTACTCCCGGGAAAACCAGGTTGCGCAGCTCGAGCAAGCCCTCAAGGCGATGATCGCGAAAAACCCGAATATGTCCTCGCTGGTAGCGTATACCGCGATCGTCAATGATATTGGTGGTATCCCGGTGATTGATGATTGTGTCGAGCAATACATGCTGAACGAACCAACCCTGGGGGAGTTTGTCGACCTGCAGCAGCTGTCTGACGCGGCCAACAGCGACGACGATACGGCTTTCAACAAGGTTCGAGGGGCCCTCTCGAAACTGGCAACGGCGACACCGCGCTACCAATGCCAGGAGTGTGGATTCTCCAGTCAGCGGTTGCTATGGCAATGTCCCAGTTGCCGCAATTGGGAAACGCAACGCCCGGCCTCACGTGTGCAGTTCGATACGGTTCTGCAACACAGCATCACCAAGTAAAACCGGTCGAACGGCTGAGTTTCTGTTGCGGCAATCCCGGCCCGGGATGCCTAAGCTCCATCTTTCCATCACAACAATCAGGAGCTTAGGATGAGACTCTTTAGCATGGCTGCGGCATTCGCTCTGCTGGCAGCAGCAACCCTGGCCTTGGCTGGCCCCGTCGATATCAATACCGCTGACGCCGAGACAATCTCGGCAGAACTGAAAGGTGTTGGGCTGGTCAAGGCCAAGGCGATCGTTGACTACCGGGAAAAGCATGGACCGTTTCGCAGTGCCGATGACCTGTCGCTGGTCAAGGGTATCGGCGAGCGCACCGTCGAACTGAATCGTACCGACATCAAGGTGTCGACAAAGAAGAAGTAGACGCGGCCGGGCGTCAGTGGGCCGGGGGGGGGGG
>JBFFOS010000045.1:0-19213 GCA_041574375.1 Woeseiaceae bacterium | reverse complement strand
GGTCTACCGGCACGACGACAGAAGCGCAGCGGCTGAATTTCCGGAAGGCTGGCTGAAGAAGGGTGAAGAAGAGGACCTGAAGGACTTCATGATTCCCGATGAAGTGCGAGCCACAAAACTCGCGCAAAGGAAAAAGTAAGAGTTGATGCTAAAGGGCAAAGTGCTCGCCATCGCCGTGGCGGCGATAGCCTTGTTCGCGAGTTCAGTCGAGGCAAGGACTACACCGAACGTGCTGCTGATCATCGTTGATGATTTGCGCCCTGAGTTGCCAGTTTATGGTAGTACCCACATCAAGGCGCCGCACATAGAGTCGCTAGCCGAATCGGGCGTCGTCTTCGCCAACGCGTATTCCAACGTGCCCGTCTGCGGCGCATCGCGCGCCAGCCTGATGACCGGTCTGCGGCCGACGCGTCAGCGCTTTGTCGGTTTTCAGTCACGTGCCGATGAGGATGCGCCTGACGTAGTGCCGCTGCATGCTTGGCTCAAGTCCAGGGGCTATCTGACTGAGAGCATTGGCAAGGTCCTGCACCACGCCTCGGACTCGGCCGCCGGGTGGAGCCGAAAACCCTGGGTGCCGCAGGCGGTGGTGCCGCAGGAGCGGCGGACAGGACACTCGAATTATTATCTGCAGGAAAACATCGACGCGTTTCACAACAACGGCGCCGGGCCTGCCTTTGAAGTCGCCGACGTTGAGGACGGAGCTTATTTTGACGGACAGATTGCGGCGTATGCTGTGGACTCCCTGCGACGACTGGCGGACCAGGATATGCCGTTCTTTCTCGCCGTCGGCTTCGTAAAACCGCATCTGCCGTTCACGGCACCAAGGGACTATTGGAAGCTCTATGAGCGCCCGGAGATCGAACTCGCTACGCACCGGAAGATGCCACAAGGAATTCCTGATCTGGCGCGTCATGAATGGGGGGAGCTGCGCAAGTATTCGGGCATACCGGCCGCGCCGGAGGCCGTTGCCGACGAGCTGGCTCGAACATTGCGACACGGCTACTACGCGAGTGTCAGCTATGTTGACGCGCAGGTCGGAAAGGTACTCGACGAGCTGGCCGCGCTCGATCTTGCGGACGAGACTATCGTCGTATTGATTGGCGATCACGGCTGGAGCCTTGGCGAGCACGGCCTCTGGGCAAAACACTCGCCTTTTGACGTGGCGACGAGGGCGCCGGCCATCGTGCGCGCTCCCGGTCAGCCAAAGACAGGAATCTCGACCGGGCTGGTTGAGTTTGTCGACATCTACCCAACGCTCGCTGCGCTGCTGGACGTAACGCCGCCCGAGCATCTGCAAGGTGACAGTTTCGTAGCTCAAATATTGGACCCGGATGCGCCTGGCAAGGCGGCCGTCTTTCCTCGTTGGAAAACCGGAGAGGTCATCAAGACTGACAGCTTCAGCATGACAACCTGGTACGACGATGCCGGTGAAGTGCGGGAGCGCATGTTATTCGATCACGAAGGTGATCGCGACGAGACACGCAATCTGGTGACGGATCCCGATTATGCAGGAGTCGTGCGCCAGCTCGATGCCATATTGAGTGAGTCTATCCAGACCCGGTAGTAGGGGGAATCCTACAGTCCAATACCGGTTTGCCCGATTGTGGGGCAATGGCGCGACTGTTCAAATGGCACACGTCAATTTAGAAAAGTATTTGCGAGGGGAGACAAAATGAACCGTTACCATGTGGGACTTGCCAGTGCGATCGCAGTGCTTTGTGCAATGCCCGTCAACTACACCCTGGCACAGGATGCCGATGACGAGGCCATTGAGGAAATTGTCGTCACGGGTATTCGCGGTAGCCTTGCGCAGTCCCTGAATCTGAAGAAGAATTCGGGCCAGATCGTCGATTCAATCACGTCAGAGGATATCGGGAAATTCCCGGACCAGAACATCGCTGAGTCACTGCAACGAGTGCCAGGCGTGCAGATCCAGCGCGGACTTGACGACACTGCCGGTTCGAGCAGCGGTGATGGCGAAGGCAGCACGGTGTCCATCCGCGGCATGCGGCCCGACCTGAACAAGACAACGGTTAACGGCGCATCGCAGTCATCCACGACCGGTGGTCGTGACTTCAACTTCTCGAACCTCGCACCGGAACTGGTACAACGCATCGAAGTGTTCAAGACGCCGACGGCAGATCAGGATGAAGGCGCGATCGGTGGCACGATTAACCTTGTGACACGCAAGCCACGTGAGATTGGCAAATTCAAAGCCGTTGGCGCAGCCAAAATAACCCAACACCAGCTGGCTGATGCGACCAACTATAAGCTCTCGGGCCTGGTCAGCAATGTATTTGGTGACAATGATCGTGTCGGTGCACTGCTCAGCGTCAACTACAGCGACGACGAATTGCGGCGCGACAGCGTCGAGTCGTTCGGCTGGAACATCATGACTGATGCCGGGGGAGACACAGGTC
The DNA here is from genome assembly GCA_041574375.1 of Woeseiaceae bacterium. Taxonomy (GTDB): domain Bacteria; phylum Pseudomonadota; class Gammaproteobacteria; order Steroidobacterales; family Woeseiaceae; genus UBA1847. The sequence goes on along the minus strand of JBFFOS010000045.1, from coordinate 16,793 downwards.
TGGTGGCACGCGATATTCGTCCGAACCTGAAACTGGAAGATCGGCAAAAATTGATGGTTAACGGTTCGCTCGAATTCCAGGCGACGGAGCGGCTCAATCTGCGTGCGGACTTCATATTCAGCGACCAGCAACAGGATGAACAGGCGTCCAACTACCAGCTGCGCGTCGGTAACAACGGTACCATCAACGACATCACCGTTAATGCCGACAACACAGCAGTGTTTGCAAGCACATCGCCACGAAATGCCGGTCAAAGGTTCCATCGCGTCGTGGCGTTCAATCGTACAGACACACGCACGACATCGAATGTCGTGCTAACGGCAGACTGGGCCGGCGACAAGTGGGACATAAGCCCACAAGCCGGATTCACGACGGGTGAATACGAGCGTGACCCAAGCCTGTTCGCAGTGTTTGCTGTGGGCGCCGACCTGACCTATGACATCGGCCCGGACAGCATCTGGCCCGTGCTGACGTCGAGCGGTTCCGATCCTTACGACCCGGATCCGAGCGTGTTCCAGCTCATCACGCTTAGCCGAGCTAACAACGGCAACAAGGACGAAGAAAGCTTCTTCCAGGTTGATTTCGACCGAGAACTGGACGGGAATTTCCTGACTAGCCTCGAGTTCGGCGTCAAGTGGCGCGACCGGGAAATGACATTCACCAAGGCCGTAGATGGCTCCACAGGGGCCGAGCGTAACGGTTACACGCTGTCTGACTTTACGCTGGGCCAGCTGCCGGTTGACGACTTCGCGTCCGATCTCCAAGGCAGCCCGCTTCCGTTAAACTGGCCGTTCCCGGATATGGCGGCGCTGACCGACGTCTTCTCGTTTGACGGTATTCTCGGTGACCCGATTATCCGGCCCCAGGACTTGACGTCGAACTTCGATGTATCAGAAGAGACGCTCGCGGGATATGTGAAGGCGAATTTCGAGCGGGATCGATTGCGCGGCAACTTTGGGGTGCGAGTCATCGAAACCAGGCAGGAAAATAACGGTTTCGCGGTGGAGGGCGGTGTGGGCACGCCGATCCAGGATAGTCGCACATACACCGACGTACTGCCGAGCCTGAACGTTGTTTTCGCGATTCAGGATGACCTTCTGCTGCGCTTTGGTGCCGCCAGGGTTATGGCACGGCCGACTTTCAAGGAATTGTCCAACGCAGGCACGATCAACGCGGGCGCCATGACGGCCAATTTTGGCAACCCCTATCTCGACCCTTACGAGGCCGACACCTATGATTTTGCGCTCGAGTGGTACTTCCAGGAAGGCGCATTGCTGTCGGCGGGTATCTTCTATAAGGATGTAACCTCGTTCGTGACCAAAGAACAGGTCGTCGAGACGATTCCCGGACAGGGCGATGACGAATTCCTCGTCAACAAACCCGTCAATGGCTCAGCTGAGGTAACGGGTTACGAGTTGACCTATCAGCAGAACTTTACGGGTCTGCCAGCACCGTTCAATAATCTCGGTGTGGTTACCAACTACACTTATGTAGACAGCGAGTCGACCTTCGCGGACCCGAATGCAGAGGGCGCGCTCCTGCCGATGCCCGGAACCTCCGAGGACACCGTGAACCTGATCGGTTTCTACGAGGGCGAACGGTTCTCTGTGCGGCTGGCCTACAATTATCGCTCTGAATACATCCTGCACCCGTTAAGCCTTGGCGGCCAGAATGTGGTACGCGATGACTATGACCAGTTGGATGCGACGGTTACCTACAATTTTTCCGACAACATCTCGTTGGTTGCCGAAGCGACGAATCTTAGCAACTCGACGACATATGACTACGCTGGTATCGACGAGCGCTGGGTAGCATGGCGCGATACGGGTCGGCGGGTGTCACTGAACCTGCGAGCCAATTTCTGATCGGCACAGGCTTTCCCCCTGCCTGGCACCGGGCCCGGCCAGCGATGGTCGGGCCCGTTTTGTTGTGTTCACTTGAGATCGAATGTTTGAAAAGACGCTGATCGCTCGCGGGACGAATCCGCATGAAAAACGGCCGCTTTGCTCTGACGGATAGCTTGCGTGAGATTTGCGTGAATCAGCTATGCATCGTTATCGGCAAGGTTTTGGCTTAGCTGCCTGACGCGGCGGCAAATGATGCAGCTAGCGAGCTCGAGACATAGGGTCAAGGCGACAACGGCGACACCAACATCCATTTTTTCACCATCTGCATGCTAAGTTCCAACTTCACGTTCGCAAAAACCACAGTTTAATACCCGTGCCCCGTTCGGTACGATAACGCGAGGTTTCGCCAAGGCTCGCTGGACTTCAGGGTCGAGGCTTTGAATCTCCTGGACGCGGAGGATCAGGATATCGCTTATTATTATGCGTCCCGCCTTGCCGGAGAACCTGTCGAGGGTGTCGAGGATGTCCACCTGCATCCGATGGAGCCTCGCACGGTCAGGGCCTCCATCACGTGGAATGTCTGATCCGGGCTCGATTTTCGGGGGGTAGAAGGGAAACGTGAATATCAAGATCTTACCAAGCCTCGCTGTTGCCGCGGCGGCGTGTACTGCACTACCGGCATCCGTCACACATGCCGAGGAAGGGAGCGCAGATTCCCATGTGCTGGAAGAAATCCTTGTTACTGCTCGTAAGCGCGACGAGTCGCTGCAGGAAGTGCCGATTGCGATTTCCGTGCTCGACGCCGCAACGATCGAGCAATTCGGCATCAACGATGTGGAAAGCGTGGCTCGGCTCACATCTGGCCTGACTTATGACCAGGGCGTGTTGCCGATCGATACCCGCCCCGTCATTCGTGGTGTCACCTCACTACGCGGGCGCCCGAACGTGGGCATACTCGTCGACTTTGTCGACGTGTCCAGTGAGGCACTGACCGTTGCCGGTGGCGGTATCACGACCAACCTGAGACTCCTCGACCTGGAACGCGTCGAGGTGATCAAGGGGCCGAAAAGCGCACTCTACGGCCGCAGTGCCTTTACTGGAGCTTTGCACTACGTTACCAGGCGCCCCGGCGATACGTTCTCGGGCGACTTCACGGTGGGGTATGACGAATTCGGGACTACGGACCTTCGCCTGTCGATCGGTGGTCCGATCGCCGCGGACAAGCTGAACGCGCGTCTGATCCTGTCTCAGTACGATACACCGGGGTACTACGTCAATCCGAATACGGGCGGCGAGCTGGGCGCTTCCGAGGTGGCAGGCGCTGCCCTGGGACTGGAGTGGACGCTGTCGGATCGCACGACCGCGTACTTCCGTGTCGAGCATAGCGATGAGCAGCACTCGCAGCGGCCAGAGGTGCATATCAGCACGATGGATCCGGCCTCAGAGCCCGAAAATTTCCTGGGTACCGGTACGGTAACCGACTCGGCCATCATGGTCCCGCACGAAGGGTTTGGCACGACTGTCTGCAATACCGTCGATCGTATCCAGCCATACTACGACTCGTTTGGTGTACCGGGCGCCCCGGCCTGCCGGCCGGTGCTGTCCGGGATGCTGCACGCGACAGCTGACATGATCGACCTGTCGCCCGATTCGCGTACCGGCCTCGATTTCCGTGGTACAGATGTTGATACGACCCGCTATCACCTGGATATCAACGTCGAACTGCCCAACTTGGATGTCGCCTATGTCTTCGGACACCTGGATAACGGCACGCACTTCGTAGAAGACTTCGACAAGAACAACCGCGACATCGTGTCCGCCGTTATTCCATTCCCGCCGCCGGGGTCAGCAGTTTCCCAGTACGGCCTGTCGGCTATGGCCGAGCAACATCTCGATATCAAGCAGTTCAACCACGAATTCCGATTGAGCGGCGAAAGCGAACGCGTCTATTGGAAGCTCAGCCTGTTGCACTGGGAAGAAAAGATGGACCTGTTCTTCGATGACGAGTGGTACCTGCGCGAAGGCGGCAACGCCGGAGCAGTGCTCGATATCCTCAACTCGACCGTGTTCAGCTACCTGAACGAGCCGATTGCACCACCGTTCATCAATAACATGTGTGATGCTGTCTATCCGGGGGTCCCGGAATGCATCCCGGCGGTGACCAGCCTCCAGGACAGCCTGGGCAGCAACCCCGGCATTCCGATTTGGCGCGAGACCACTCACACCTCGATTGCCGGCGCCGCGATTGTCAGCCTCACCGACAGCGTATCCGTGACCCTTGAAGGCCGGTACCTTGACGAAGAGATCAGGTACGCAGGCGAGGCAAGCGACATCTCCTTCTCCACGCAATTTGGGGAGGATCCCTGGTGGGGCTTCATGTTTCGTACCGGGGAGATAACGGAGAACGTCGTCCAGGCCGACAAGTTCGTGCCGAAAGTTACGATCGACTGGGCGATCGATAACAACCTCCTTGCTTACGGATACTTCGCAAAAGCATTCAAGCCAGGCGGTGTATCGACGACCGATGCCAATGGTGACGTTCGTGACGGTGAGTACGATTCGGAAAAACTGGACGTCTACGAGCTAGGCCTCAAGACTACCCTTCGTGACGGCTCTGTCCGCTGGAACAGTGCGGCGTTTCTCTACGATTACACCGACCAGCAGGTGCCGTACGAGTTCATCAGCCCGACGACCGGACGGTTACAGACGACGATCATCAATGCCGGTAAAACGGAGATCAAAGGATTCGAGACAGACCTCGTCTGGAAATCGGCGTTTATCGACGGCATGAGGATCGCGTTATCGTATACGTTCGTAGACGCCGAATTCACTGACTTCAATCTGAGCGAGATCCTCGCGACAGTCGGCGGTACGCCCAGTGCGTTCAATCGGGCGCAAGCGGGCAATGCCGAGGCGGACCTGACCGGCAAGACACCGCCGATGACAGCGGAACACGCGGCGACGATGTCGTTCCGCTTCGACACGGATTTCGATAACGGAATAGCCAGCTACTTTGAGCTGTTTGGCGCCTATCAATCCAGGCGCTTCCTTGGCGAAGGCAATCGTGCGTGGATTCCGGAGTACACGATCTGGGACGTCTATGCCGGATTGTCCAGGGACAACTGGTCCGTCACTCTGTTTGTCGAGAACCTTGCCGACGACGACACGATTCGTTCGGGCCTGGACAATATCGACTTCACGTTGTTGCCCGATGGTCGGAGCTTGCCGCAAGCGATTCAACTCTACCTGCCTCAGCCGCGCACGGCCGGTTTGCGCCTGCAGATGAACTTCGGCAACTGAAGCTCATGATTCCCGTAGCAAGGATCGGCCGACGGCACAGTGCAGTTGGAAATAAAGCGCGCTCTATTCAATGGCTCACGAAGCACCGCTTTGACACGCCTGCGAGCTGGGCGATCGACGCAGCGCAGGCAGCGCAGTGGAGCTCGCTTGAGCAGCTTCCCGCGAGCGTGCGAGAGACCTTTCTGGAGCTGTTCAACACTCATTCGGCCCTTGCAATTCGCTCTTCGGCAAATGTCGAGGACTCGGAATCCTCTTCTTACGCCGGGCAATTCGATTCGGTTCTGAACGTCGCCTCCGTCGAGGATGTGCTGCCGGCCATAAAAAAGGTCATTCACTCTGCTTCAACGCAGAGTATCAAGAGTTACCAGGAGGCCCAGGAGGACGGCGCCAGTATTGAAATGGGCATCCTGGTTCAGGCGATGGTCGAGCCGCACTACAGTGGTGTTGTATTCTCCAGGAACCCCGTTACCGGCTTTGATGAGGTCATTATCGAGGCCGTTGAAGGCGCCGGTGAACGACTTGTTCAGGAAGGCGTTACGCCGATGCGATGGGTCAACAAGTGGGGCAAATGGCTCAGCGGCAGCGAAGGCCAGATGCCAAGTAATGTGCTGCAGCGAGTGTTGTCCGACACACGACGGATGCATGAACTGTATGGCGGCCCGATCGACGCTGAGTGGGTGTTTGACGGTACGGACGTCTATTGGGTTCAGGTTCGGCCGATTACATCCCTGAATGTTGAAGACCGTTACTCGAATCGAATCTCGAAAGAAGTTCTCCCTGGTGCGGTCAAGCCTTTGATCTGGTCCGTCAATGTTCCGATGGTTAATCGCGCATGGATCGACCTGTTTACCGAGTTGATCGGCGAGAACACGCTTTCGCCGGATCGACTCTCGAAAGCGTTCTGTTACAGGGCGTACTTCAATATGGGTCTGATCGGAGATGTGTTCGAAGAACTGGGCTTCCCCGAGTCTTCGCTCGAACTCATGATGGGTTTGCAGGGCGGTGACGAGAAACCCGGCTTCCGACCGGGGTCGAGATTCATTCGCCACATTCCCAGGCTGCTGAGGTTTGCGCGGCACAAATGGCAGTTTTCGAAAGACATCGAACGGGAACTGCCGGTAGCGAAAGCCGCTTTTCGACAATTTGCCCGTGAGCAACTGACGTCGCTCGACGATGCTGAATTGCTGGTCAGCATCGACAACCTAACCGGTCGCGTATCGGAGTTTGCCTACTACAACATCGTTGGCCCGATGCTGGCGCTGGCCTATGACGGGATCCTGCGAAAGAAACTGTCCAAATACGATATCGACAGTGCCGTCGTCGACATGACGGCTGATGAACCGCGACTGCTCGATTACGATCCTAATATTGCGATCTCTGCACTACAGGCGAAGTGGCTGACTCTTGATGATGGTGAGCGTGAATACTGGCGGTCGATCGAGACGGTTGAACAGGCGGCCCGGCAGGAAACCTCCGATTTCCAGCGTTCGCTACTGAGCTTTCTCGACGATTTCGGTCACAACAGCGAATCTGGCAATGACTTCAGCAAACCGCCCTGGCGGCACCAGCTTTCTCATGTCTGGCAGTTGATCGACCAGCACACCGCACCTGAAGCCCAAGCTCAGAAAACTTGCTTCGACCAGCTCGAGTTGACTAACAAGCAACGAAGAAAGCTGAGGCGCTGGTATCAACGTGCCACTCGGTTTCGGCTTCACAGGGAACAAGTCAGCGCACAGTACACGTTTGGCTACGGTTTGATCCGTGATCGATTCGAATGCCTGGGGGCTCGGCTTGCGTCCGAGGGCATGCTGCATCGGTCAGGCGACATCTACTACCTGACGCACCAGGAGGTTTCGAGCCTTGTGCAAGGCGAGTTACCTGCAGATGAGGCACAAGGGCTTGTCGCGCAACGTCGGCAGGAAATGATCGATCTTGAAGATGTAACACTCCCGGAGCTGATTCATGGTGATCAGCCGCCACCGCTTGAGTTCATCTACGATGACAGCGCACAGCAGCAGGCAGGCACAGCGTCATCACCGGGCTACTACCGCGGCACGGCGCGCGTAATCACATCTGCGGAAGCCTTCGAGAAAGTGCAGCCAGGGGATGTCATCGTCATTCCATATTCCGACGTCGGCTGGACGCCGATTTTTTCGCGAGCAGGTGCTGTGATTGCCGAGTCTGGAGGTATGTTGTCCCACTCATCGATCGTCGCTCGGGAATACGGCATACCTGCCGTCGTTTCGGTCAATCATGCTTGTCAGTGGATTCGGGATGGAGATCTGCTTGCAGTCGACGGCTTCAAAGGTGTCGTCGCCAAAGCAAGCCAGCCCGGGGGACCGAACGAGGTGCCAAAGTAGTGGACGCCTGGGCCCTTACCGCATGCATCGTCTCCGGCTACTTCATCGGGGCACTCTCGTTTGCGCGACTGATCGGGAGTATCCTAGCGCCCGGTGAAGACCTCTCCTACACGGACCTCGATATCGCAGGGTCCGATAAGAAATTTCGAACGAAAACCGTCAGTGCAACGAGCATCTCCGCGAGAAAGGGCGCATTGCCCGGTTGCACAACCGGGATTCTCGACATGGCGAAAGTGGGTCTACCGATGCTCGCTATTAATCATTGGTACTCAACGGATCCCGTGTACATGCTCGCTTACGCGGTTGCGGCGATCATCGGTCATAACTACCCCGTTTATCATCGCTTCGAAGGTGGTCGTGGTGTGTCGCCAATGATCGGCAGCCTGCTCGTGATTCAACCGCTGTCGATACCGGTCACAATGATCCTGAGCAACGTCGTCGGACTGTTGATATTGCGAGACCCGATGGCGGCCTACACACTCTGGCTGTTTTTTCTGATTCCCTGGATGTGGTTCTTCACAGATAACTGGTTGTTTACGGCCTACGCAGCGCTGCTGCCGGTTCTGTATTTCGTTGCGTCCATTCCGGAGATCAAGAAGTACCGGGTGCTTCAAAAGACCGGTGAATTCAACAAGGCAAACAGTCTCTACGAGTCGCTGGAGCATACCGATCTCGGACGGCCAATAAAGTACCTGCGCAAGTACGGCTTACTCAAAGACCGTGAGGACAATCCCTCTGACAATGAAACTAACGCTTAAGACCGCCGCATTATTCATCCTGTGTCTCACGTTTCCGGTGCTGGCGCACGACGGCGCAGTGCTTCGTTACGGGTCATTCATGGCTGGCCTTACGCACCCCGTGCTTGGCGCGGATCACTTTCTGGCGATGGTAAGTGTAGGCGTGGTGAGCGCGCAGATCGGGGGCAGGGCAATCTGGACCGTGCCCGCAACCTTCGTGTCAGTTATGGCGCTGGGTGGATTGCTGGGGATGCAGGACGTTGGACTTGGCGCCATCGAGTTCGGCATTGCGTTTTCAGTGCTGGTACTCGGGGGCGCAATAGCGGCGGACAAGCGTCTGCCTGTTGCAGTGGCCATGGTTGCGGTAGCGGTGTTCGCGGTTTTTCACGGCTACGCCCACGGCGGAGAGATGCCGCGAGTTGCGGAGCCGGTACGTTATGCCGCCGGCTTTCTGACGGGTACGGCCGCGCTGCATGTCACGGGCCTCGTGATAGGCGACATCTCCCAACACTATGTGCGCGGCAAGCAGGCACTTCGCGTCGCCGGGGGCATAGTCGCCGTACTTGGCTGCGTCTTTCTCTATTCCGCTTTATCTGGAGGTTGAAGTTTGAGCGCCAAGACTAAACTTGCATTGTGGGAAGTTGGCTGCGTCATCTGGGTCTGTATTGCCGGCTCGATGCTGCATTTTGCTTTCGAATTGACCGACTACTGGACGCCGATGGCCCTGGTGGCAGCGGCCAACGAGAGTGCATGGGAACACACCAAGATCCTCTTCTGGCCGGGCTTCGTTTTCGCCATCGCGCAGTACACGTATACACGGCATTTACACAGGAATTACTGGCAGGGCAAAGCAGCGGCGCTGGCGGTCACGGTGCTGGCTATTTTCGCGCTCTACTACGGTTACATGGCCGCCTTGGATATCTGGGGTGGAAGTGCCAATCTCCAAGCCATGATGACGATCACGGTCCTCGGTGTCAGTATCGGGCAGTACGTCAGCTATCGAATACTGACAGCGGAGCCCTTTTCCCCGGGCACCGGACGCTACGCAGCGGTAACGATTACGACGCTGGTTGCGATGTTCTCGCTGCTGACGTTCTTCCCGCCGCGAGTATTCCTGTTCGAGAATCTCTTCTGTTACGCCTACACCGGCGAGTATGGCATTCTCGACGACTACGAGCCTTATCGCATATTCACACGCGGCGACGACCCGTCATCAGCGAACATCAACTATTGCGCAAACGCAGATCAGGACAGCAGCTAGCATCGACCTGCTGTAGAATTTCCGACTGAATCCGCAGCCCTTAGCGGACGGTGACGAGGAAAGACCTATGAGAAGGTTAGTAGTGGTTGCCCTGTTGGCACTTTCGGCCTGTGCGGGTATTCCCGAAGGCATCGAGCCGGTCGATAACTTCGAGCTTGAGCCGTACCTTGGCACTTGGTACGAGATAGCGCGTCTTGATCACAGTTTCCAGCGTGGGATGTCGAACGTCACGGCCAACTACTCGCTGCGCGAGGACGGTGGCGTCGCCGTCCTAAACCGCGGTTACCGCGATGGGAAAGGCGAGTGGGACGAGGCTCAGGGCAAAGCCTACTTTGTCGGCGATCCCAGTATCGGGCGGCTCAAGGTCTCGTTTTTCGGGCCATTCTACGGCGCGTACAACGTATTCGAGCTTGGTGACAACTACGAGTATTCGATGGTTGCCGGCCCGGATCGCTCTTATCTCTGGATTCTCGCGAGGGAAGCGCGGCCACCTCAGGCGATGCTCGACGAGCTGCTCTCCAAAGCTGAGGCGGCCGGCTACGACACGTCCGAACTGATCCTCGTGGAACACGACAGGACGCCGTGAAGGCTGTGTGCCTCGTTTCGTTCGAGTAAGCAACTTCGCGCGGAGCTTCTGTTCTTCCTGTCCGCTTGGTACCGTTGCGTCCTCCGGATGACGCGACACGGGCTCGCCGGGCAGATTGGAGATGGTCTTGGAACTACAGCTGATCGTCCTCGCCGCAGTGCTCGGTTACCTGCTGGGCTCGCTGTCGTTCGCCCGGATCGTGGGCCGCATGGTCGACCCCACCGCAGACGTCACCCGCATCATCGCGGAGTTGCCCGACGGGCACACGTTCGAGTCGGACTCCGCCAGTGCCACTGCCGCCCGCATGGCCCTCGGCACCCGCTGGGGCGTGACGACCGGGTTGCTCGACATGGCGAAGGTCGGCGTCCCGGCTCTGATCTGGGTGCTCCTCTACCCCGATACCCCTGTTTACGGTCTGATCTCGGGCGTCGCCGGGCACCTCGGTCACGTGCTCCCACTGTATCACCGCTTCGTCGGAGGGCGGGGTGAGTCAGCGGTGTATGGTGTGGTGCTCTTACTGGACCCGCTGGGGGTGCTCGCCACCACCGTGGCCGGCGCAGTCCTCGGGTTGGTGATCGGCCACATCCTCATCTTCCGGTGGGCCGGTCTGATCCTGCTCATGCCCTGGATGGCGTGGTGGCACGACGATCCGGCCTACGTGGTCTACATGGTCGCCGCCAACGCCATCTACTGGACCTCGATGGTCCCCGAGTTGCGCCAATACGTGCACCTCCTCAAGCAGGGCGCCCCCGTGACGCAGGAGGAGATCGCCGGCAGTTTCGCCATGGGCGAGTCTCTGGGCAGGATAATGGACCGATACAGCCTGCTGGCGTGGTGGGAGAACCGGAAGCACGCCGAGGAATGAGCCGTCGATAGGCTAGAAGCACCTTGAGGGTCGGCTGATGACACGTCCGGACGCTCCCATCGGTCTGGGTTAGACGGCCAGTGAGCGAGCCCTCGCTCCCCAACACTTGAGTATTCGTTCCAGAGGCACCCGTTCACATATGTTGGCGAACCAGGGTGAGGTTGTTCATTGAACATACGCTGTACACAACGAGTGCAATGGGTAGCGCGCCGACGAAAAGGATTAAGCCGACGGCGAGGACTGTCACATGGTTCTGTCGGCCGGTACACGGCCGCAAGTCGGTGTATCTGAAGTGCGATAAACCTCGTGCACAAAACCGTAACCCACACAACCGGCGCGAGGCGGAATTTTAGGATGTCCGGTTTTCATTTTCGGTTCTGTTTTTCATAAGCTGAACAGGGCAAGTTGTGCATTCACAAGGCCGCTGCGTCGCGGTAGAATTCAGTGTCCTTGGAGGAAACTACTGGGTCACCTGCGTGCATCCTTCGACCGGGCGCGCGAAAAGAGAGGCTGTTCCTCTCTCCTGTCATCCAAATCCTCTCCTGGAGCATCTAAATAGTAGGCTCGCGGAACCGGGTATGCTTTTTTAGGTATCGTCTTGCAAGGGTATAGCGAGTTATCAGGACCCGCATCGCAAACTCGACAACGAACCCGAATGCTTCGCCTCGAGAATATTCACAAGTACTACCCGATGGGTAACCAAACCCTGCACGTGTTGCGTGGCATCAACCTGGATATCGAGGCCGGCGAGTTGGTGTCGATCATGGGGGCGTCGGGCTCCGGGAAATCTACGTTACTCAACATCATCGGCATCCTCGACAACCAGGATGCGGGTGACTATATGCTCGATGGACGGCAGATCAGCATGATCTCGGAAACCATGGCGGCCGGTCTCAGAAATCGCTACATCGGTTTCGTGTTTCAGTCCTTCAACCTGCTGAGTTTCAAGAATGCGGCAGAGAACGTCGCCCTGCCCCTCTATTACCAGGGGGTGAGCAGACGCAAGCGCAATGCAATCGCGATGAAGTATCTCGAGATGGTCGGGCTGACGGACTGGGCAATGCACTTGCCAAGCGAAATGTCCGGCGGACAGCGCCAGCGAGTCGCGATCGCCCGGGCACTGATCGCTGAGCCGAGCGTGATCCTCGCCGACGAACCGACCGGCGCTCTGGACAGCAGCACATCGGCCGAAGTCATCGAGATACTGAAGCGCCTTAACGCCGATGGCAAGACGATCCTGATCGTCACGCACGAGTCGGATATCGCTGCGCAGACGCGACGCATCATCCGTATACACGACGGCGTCATCGTCGACGACGACCTGGACCCGGCTCATGTTCAGTCTTGATCAGTGGCAGGAAATCATCCAGGCGATCCTCGCCAACAAGGTCAGGACCTTCGCCACTGCATTCGGCGTATTCTGGGGCATCCTGATGCTGGTCCTGCTGCTCGGCGCCGGCCAGGGACTGCAGAACGGCGTGCAGCAGAACATGCTTCTCGATGCGATCAACAGCATCTGGATCATCCCGTCACGTACAACGATGGCCTACCAGGGGATGCCCGCCGGCCGCGAACACCCTTTCTTCGAGGAAGACCTGGAAAGTGTCGCAGACAACGTGGCCGGTATCGACCTGATGTCGCCCGAAAATCAGCTCATGGGAGAGTTCGAGGTCAAATACGGCAATCGTTCCACATCGTTTCCGGTGTTCGGTGCCGATTCGGAGTACTTCGGCATCAAGGTCACGCAAAAGGTCATCAATGGCCGCTCCATCAACCCGCTGGACGACAGGGAACGGCGCAAGGTATGCCTGATTGGCAACAAGGCCGCCGAAGTCATCTTTGCCGAGGGAATCGACCCGGTCGGCAAGTACGTGCAGATAAGGGGTGTCAATTTCCGCGTCGTCGGCGTGTTTTCGTTCGAGTCGTCCGCCATGGACCAGGCGCAGCGCATCTACATCCCATTCTCGACGTTTCAGGGCATTTTCAATCCTGACCGCGACGTGACCCTGTTCGCCGTGACCACTGCAGAAGGTTTCTCGGGCAAGAAACTCGAGGCCGACATCCTCAAGTTCGCCAAGCAACGCCAGACCGTGCATCCGGATGACAATAGCGCCTATTGGGTACACAACCAGGAGGAGCAGCACCGTAGCGTTACGAACCTGTTCCTCGCGATCAAAATCTTTATCTGGCTGGTTGGTCTCGGCACGCTGACGGCCGGCATTGTAGGTGTCAGCAACATCATGATCATCATCGTCCGGGAACGCACGCGCGAGATCGGCGTTCGCAAGGCGCTCGGTGCGACGCCGGCCTCGGTGATCGGTATGATCCTGCAGGAGTCGGTATTCATCACGACCGTTGCGGGGTACACCGGGCTGTTGCTGGGCGTACTGCTGCTCGAGAGTGTCAACAAAGCGCTTACTGCACTCGGCGCGGACAAGCAGTATTTCAACCGCCCGGAGATTGACCTGCGTATCGCACTGTCAGCACTGGCCATACTGGTCGTCGCCGGCGCCATCGCCGGCTTCGTGCCTGCGCTCAAGGCGGCACATGTCAAGCCCGCCGAAGCCCTGAGGAGCGAATAGCCGTGTTCGATCTCGATAAGTGGGAGGAGATCTGGCGGACCATGATACAGCACAAGCTGCGCACTACATTGACCGCTTTCGGGGTGTTCTGGGGCATCTTCATGCTCGTGATACTGCTCGGCGCAGGCAACGGCCTGCAGAACGGCGCCATGCAGAACTTCGATATCGCGAAGAATGCCGTATTCGTCTGGACAGCGGAGACGACCGTGCCTTTCGAGGGCTTCGAGGCCGGTCGTACCGTGCAACTGAACAACAACGACCTCGCCGCCCTGGCACGACTCCAAGAGGTGCAGACCATCGCTCCGCGCCTGGAAGTGGGCAATCTCTTCAGTGACCAGGCGCTACCGATCGTGCGCGGCGACAAGTCCGTCGCGTTCGCTATCATGGGCGACAGTCCCGAGTTCCTCGATATCAAGCCGTATATTCTCGAGCAGGGTCGCTTTATCAACCAGTTGGACATGCAGCACAGTCGCAAAGTCGCCGTGATCGGCAAACGCGTCCGTGACGAACTGTTCGACGCCGAAGAGGACGCCCTTGGTGACTACGTCCGCATCGGCGGCGTGCCTTTCCTGGTAGTCGGCATATTCGACACGCGGGTGATCGGCGAACAGGCCATCAATGACCTGCAGACCATACATATTCCGCTGCCAACAGCCCAAAGGACCTTCAACCTGGCGAACCGCATCGACTGGTTCGGCTTCATCCCCGCCTCCGGTGTAGCGGCGCTCGACACCGAAGAAGCCGTGAAACAGGTGTTCCGGACACGTCACCATGTTTCGCCGGAAGACCGCCAGGCGTTACAGAGCTTCAACGTCGAGCGCGAGTTCAGGGAAATGCAGGGCGTGTTCACGGGGATAAGCGGCTTCAGCTGGTTCGTGGCAATCGGCACGATCATCGCCGGCATGGTTGGCGTCGCCAACATCATGCTGATTATCGTCAAGGAGCGTACCCGCGAGATCGGCATCCGCAAGTCGGTTGGCGCCAGGCCCACCTCGATCGTCAGCATGATCGTGCTCGAAGCACTGGTGATCTCCGGTGTTGCCGGGTATCTCGGGCTCGTCAGTGGCGTGCTACTGATCGAGGGTATCTCGCTGGCGATGGATCAACTGGGTGCGCAAAGCGAGTTCTTCGCAAACCCCGAGATCGATTTCGATGTCGCGATCTCGGCGATCGCCGTGCTGGTCTTGTCCGGTAGCCTGGCAGGTCTGTTCCCGGGCCTCATTGCTGCCCGGGTCAATCCCGTTCTCGCGCTGCGCGATGAATAGAGCAAGAGTAAATATGCCATGAAGAAAGTTTTCGTTGTTCTCATACTGGTGTTGTTTCTTGTAGCGTTTCTCGGCACCGTGCTGTTCCTGTATGGCAAGTCGCAGGAATCGCCGGTCGTCTACCAGACCGACCAACCGTTCGTTACCGACATCGTTCGCAAGACCGTCGCGACGGGTTCCATCGTGCCGCGGCGCGAAGTCGCGCTGAAGTCGCGGGTTCCCGGCGTCGTGGACGAACTGTATTTCGAGGAAGGCGACAGCATCGCACGGGGCGACCTGGTTGCAAGGATCCGGCTGATCCCGGACATGGTGCGACTCAATGACGCCGAAGCAGCGCTCGAAGCTGCACGTATCGATTTCGAAGATGCCGAACGTGAACTCGAGCGGCGACAAGAACTCCATACCGACAACCTGATCTCGGACTTCGACTTCAATCGCTTCAAGCTGGAGGTGCGGCGCGTTGAGCAACGGCTGGAAGCGGCACAGAACAATCTTGACCTGATACGCGAGGGTTCGGCGAGACGGTCGGGCAACGTGTCGAACCTGGTCGAATCGACGGTCGATGGCATGGTACTCGATCTCCCCGTGAAGGAAGGTACCTTCATCATCGAATCCAATATGTTCAACGAAGGCACGACGATCGCCAGCGTCGCCGATATGGGTGAGATGATCTTCGAGGGGCGCATTGATGAAGCCGAAGTCGGGCGTATTGCCGTCGGCATGGACCTGATTCTTTCGGTGGGCGCGATCGAGGGCGAAACGTTCAACGCCAGGCTTGAGTTTATCTCGCCGAAAGGCGAGGTCGACCAGGGTGCCGTGAAATTCGACATGCGCGCCGCGATCGAACTCAGGGAAACAACCTTCCTGCGGGCCGGCTATAGCGCTACGGCGGACATCGTCCTCGAGAAACGCAACCAGGTACTGGCTATCAGGGAAGGCAACCTAATCTTCGAGGATGACCGTACATTTGTCGACTTCATGATCGGAGAGCAGCAGTTCGAGCGCCGCGAAGTGCAGACCGGTTTGTCGGACGGCATTAATATAGAGATCGTCGGAGGCCTTAGCGAAGGCGACACGATCAGGAAATTGTAGTCGGCGGCGCCTTGGCGACGTCATTCACTCGCTCTTAAGCGGTAACCGGCTTAGCTTATTCACTGTGGTGCGGGGAGTATGAAGCGACTGATCAGGCCGAAGACCTGATTTACCGCGTCCGGGTGACCATCATAATCATTGGCATTAATGGCGATTACCAGCTCGCGCTCCGGAATAACCATCAAGGTCTGCTGCCCCCAGCCTCTTGCAGCAAAGGCGCTGAGAGTCTGGCCGTTGTGCTCGAAGTGGCCGACCCACCATTGATAACCGTAACCGTCTACCTTCCAGTCCCTACTGTCTGGCTCGGTCCAGGCTAGTTCAGTGTACGTCTGGATCGATGCCGCAACCCACTCACTGCTGACGATTTGCTGCCCGTTCCAGTGGCCATCGTCCATGTACAACTGGCCGAACTTCAGCATGTCTCTACCGGACAAATACAGTCCGCCACCAAGGTCCGGCAAGCCGGTTGGTGTTTCGACCCAGGCTACTCGTGCGATGCTTAACGGGTCCAGCAGATAGGTCTTGAGAAAGTCGACACAGGTCAGTGGCCCCTGGTTTTGAACGGCCTGGCACAACGACACAGAAGCGATCGTGTTGTACGCAAATTCGGTTCCCGGATCCGCTTCCACCGGCAGATCCAGCAAACCTTTGCTGTAGTCGTGGTGTGTATTGAAGAACCGAACTACTGCATTGTCAGGGTCACCGTAGGGCACGTTCCATTCGTCCCATTGCAGGCCAAGCCGCATGGTCAGGACATGATGCAAAGTAATCTGACTTTTGCGTTCATCCCAGTTGTCATAGCTCGGGTAGTCGAAGAGCGTCAAATAGGGCACATCCACCCCGCCTATATTCCCCAGATCTATCGCAATGCCGATAAGGATGGAGGCGATACTCTTCG